>JAQAZR010000346.1:0-10204 GCA_032127235.1 Deltaproteobacteria bacterium | reverse complement strand
TGGGTACAGGCGCAACCGCCCCGCTACCGTACCGGTAAATCCATTGCCGTCATCGGTTCCGGCCCGGCCGGTCTCGCTTGTGCCCAGCAGTTGAACCGCGCCGGCCACGCGGTGTCGGTTTTTGAACGCGACGATCGTATCGGCGGCCTGCTGCGCTACGGCATACCGGATTTTAAATTGGAAAAACAGGTTCTTGACCGGCGCCTGGCCCTGATGACGCAGGAAGGCATCGACTTCAGACCGGGCGTGAACATCGGGTTGAATCTGAGCACCGATGAGCTGAGCGGCTCTGATGCGGTTGTGCTTTGCTGCGGCGCCACCCGGCCCCGGGACTTGAATGTCCCGGGCCGGGAACTAAACGGGATCTATTTTGCGATGGACTTTTTGAGCCGGCAGAACCGGCTGGTCGCCGGCGACATCATTGCGCACAATGAGGGCCTCAGCGCCAGAGGCAAGGATGTGATCGTCATCGGCGGCGGAGACACAGGCAGTGACTGCATCGGGACCTCTCGTCGCCAGATGGCGAAATCGGTCACCAATTTCGAACTCATGCCTCAACCCGCGATGGAAAGGTCGGACCATCAGCCCTGGCCCTTCTGGCCGGCAAGACTGCGCACCAGCAGCTCGCATGAGGAGGGATGCGATCGTCACTGGAGCCTATTGACGAAAAAGTTCGTCGGAAAAGCGGATCGGGTAGAAAAATTGGTGACCGTCGATGTGGTGTTTTCAAGCGGCGAATCGGGGCGCCCCTCAATGCGCGAGGTTCCCGGTTCCGAGCGCGAATGGCCGGCCGACCTGGTTTTATTGGCCCTCGGCTTCACAGGTCCCGAACCCGATACCGTGGTGGCCCAATTCGGCCTGCGCCTCGACGCGCGGGGCAATATCGAGACAGATTCAAACCACATGACCAGCCGGCCGGCGGTTTTCGCCGCCGGAGACGCCCGCCGAGGTCAATCCCTGATCGTTTGGGCCATTGCCGAGGGACGCGAAGCCGCCCGATCCGTTGACACCTATCTCATGGGCCGATCGGCGCTGCCGACCAAGGGATGCTGCGACCTTCCCCGGGTGTAAGGCCGGTGATTGCTGAGGTCGATGGCGCCGACCCGCCCGTCTCTTCTCCGAGTTCCTCTCTAAAACCGGCAACCCCAAGGTCGACACGATACGTACTAATGGTGATCTAATCGGTCTTACACCGACTATTTTCGGTAGGTGGCCGTGATACGGAACGCTGACCGGAACGGGGGTCAACCATGCGGTGAGCATCTCGGCCCTTTATCGAGGTATCTTTTTGGACGGATTTGTGGCATATTATAGAACCTAAATGTATAAATGCATTGGCAAATCGAATACCGATGCTCCGAACGTTTATTTTTCCTGAAAGCGGGCGGAATCGCCACAACCGTAAAAGGGGTGGAATGAACAAGAAAGCAACCCTCAGAAAAACCGATCATCCGTCACCATCCTCTCCAGACAGACCAGCCAACGAGTTCGAACGCGCCGTCGAGGCCCTTCACGTCAGTGAGGAAAAGTATCGCACCATCATCGACAATATCGAAGACGGGTATTACGAGGTCGACCTAAAGGGAAACTTTACCTTCTTCAACAGCGCCATGACGCGCATCACCGGTTTCGGCCGCAACGAACTCTTGGGCATGAACAACCGGGATATAATGGACAAGTTCAACACCAAGCAGGTGTTCCAGGTTTTCAACCAGGTCTACCAGACCGGCCTGGCCACTAAGGCTTTCGATTGGCAGTTGATCCGCAAGGACGGGTCCCGGTGTACCCTGGAAGTATCGATCTCCCTTAAAAAATCGATCAGCGGGGAGCCGGTCGGTTTCATGGGGATTGCACGCGACGTCACGCAGCGTAAATTGATGGAACAGGCTCTGCGGGACAGCGAGGGTAAATACCGCATGATCATCGAAAACATCGAAGACGGGTATTATGAAGTCGATCTGGCCGGCAATTTCACTTTTTTTAACGACGCTTTGGCCCGCATTACCGGCTACGACCGCAAAGATCTGATGGGCATGAACAACCGTGACATCATGGACGCATTCAACGCCAAACGCGTTTTTTCACTTTTCAATGGCGTCTACGGCACCGGTCTGGCGACAAAGGCCTTTGATTGGGAACTGATCCACAAAGACGGCTCCAAGCGCTACGTTGAGGTGTCGGTCTCCCTGAAACGTGATTTGAAGGGTCATCCGATCGGGTTCATGGGCATCGCCCGGGACATCACGGAGCGAAAAGAAACCGAAGAGTTGTTGCGGAAGAGCGAAGAGAAGCTGCGCGGTAAAACCAGGAACCTCGAAGAAGTCAACACGGCCCTGACGGTCCTGCTGAAAAAGCGCGAGGAAGACAAAAAAGACCTCGAGCAAACCGTACTGACCAATCTGAACGACATGGTCAAACCCTATCTGGAAAGGGTCAAGGCCCGGGCCAAGGATCAAAAACAAAAAGACAACCTGGCGGCTCTGGAAGAGAACCTGAACGCGATAACCTCACCGTTTTCGTATCGGTTGTCTTCCCGCTACCTCAACCTGACCTCGTCCGAAATCGAAATAGCCAACCTTGTCAAACAGGGTAAGAGCACCAAGGACATCGCCGACCTGTTGAGTGTTTCCAGCAAGACGATCGAGGTTCATCGCCTCAACATCCGAAAGAAACTGGGGTTGAGCAACAAGAAAGCCAGTTTGAGGACCCACCTGTTATCGGTTCGCTGACGAAAGAAGATTATTGAGTGAGCCATTAGTGCCCACCCTCGCTGAAAGCCAGCCGGGCGGCGGCCAGGTCGAACATGGCGTGTCCGACGCTCTTGAAAATCACAGGCCCTTCTTCCGGCCGCCGGTCTTCTATCGCTTCAGCCAGCGGCCGAACCCGGTCCCAGTCTACCCCCGCCTGAATGAAATCACCGGCCTCGGCCCGGACACCTTCCAGCGAATCGGCAAAAAGCCGGCTGCGCCGCACCAGGTCTGCCGGCAGCTCGGCCATTGAGGGTGTGAATGCACCGACGGCCGCAACGAAGGCATCGGACCGAAGTTCCCCACGAATGACCGGAGAAGCGCTGTTGGTGGCCGTAACGATGAGCGTCACGTCGTTCAGGACCGGCTCCGGATGCTGGAGGACCTGAACCCGCAGATCAAGAGTGCGGGCAAAGGCAGCCATTTTTTCGGCATTTTCGCGGGTGCGAGAAGTAATGAAGACCTGCCGAACGGACAACACCTCTCTGAAGGCCTCGAGATGAGCGCGGGCCTGGGTACCGGCACCCACGATGAGAAGCGGCCCCGCAGGAACGGGAGCCAAGCGGCGGGCCGCCAGGGCGCTTACAGCCGCCGTGCGCCGAGCGGTCACGGTTATCCCGTCCAGAATGCCCAGACGCCGGCCGTTGGCAGCGTCCATGACGATGACCTCACCCTGTATGGTCGGTAGGCCCTCTTTCCGGTTCTCCGGGTGAACGGTCACCAGCTTGGTGATCGCGATGTGTCCGTCTGAAGCCGGCATCAACAAAAGAGTGCCCTCGGCCGCGATCGACACCACCATCCGCTCCGGGGCGACAATCCGGCCAGCCCGGTGGGCTTGGAGCATATCGGATAAAACATCGCAAAGGGCCGGATACGGCAAGGCCAGCCGGGTCTGCGCGGCATCGAAAATCCGCATAAAATTGGCGGATGGGTTCATCGGTTCTATCCCCCTCTTAGCGGTTGCTGCGGCCACCCGCCCGCACGTGCGGTGCCGCAATGGTTTGCTGTTCGGTTATCGATCAACCCGACCGGATGCCGCCGACTGCGACTGCGGCCCTTTTTCATTGTCTCTGAGCTGTTTCCGATAGAGCGGTTCGATCCGTTGGTTTCGCAAGCGTCGCACTATTTTTTCCGGGGCCTTTAAATGTGACGACCGGGTACATTGGCTCTTGACATCTTGTTAAATAAAGATTAGAAAATTCAGTTAATTGTATACCTAATGGCTTTAGGTTCCAACGCGACAATGGTGTGCTGAACCTGGCAGATATCGATTGAACACCGTCACCGAACTTGCCATTTTTATATCACACCGGCGATTCCGATCAATGGTTCCCCTACCGGGCAGCACGCCGGCAACCACGGCGCGCACAAACCGGTGGCTTTTGTCTAACCGGGACAGGGTTCTATAAAATCGAGCGAAGATCGCACAATGTCAGACAAGGAAAAAAGAAAACACCCACGCGTACCGACCCACAACGTGGTGTCCTATATTTGTCTCGACGCGGACGGGCATCAAGTCGCCGAAGGAATGGGGACCACGGTAGACATCAGCCAGGGCGGCACCCTGCTCGAAACCAGCCGTCCGATCGAAGCCGAATATATTCTCCTGATGTCAATCGACCTGGACAACAACATGGTCGAGACCAAAGGCAAGGTCGCCCATTCACGATCGGTGGGGCCCGGTAAATATTTGACCGGCATTCAGTTTCTCGGGGAGCGCGAAGAAGTCACCAAGGTCGTTAAAAACTTCATCATCGACTACCACAGCCGTAAAAACAAGGGCGGCTGAGACCGCGCCTGCCTGCCCCGTTTCCCGTCCTGACACCCCGCGTCCTTCAGGTTCGACCACCCGCCTCCTCCGATCCTATCGGCGTCCTTCGTCGCCAGTGAGATGAATCCGCCTTTTCAAAACCAGAGCAACGCTCGTTTCAGTTAGGCGCTCATCGACCAACCTTGAGAATTCGTTATAATTGTGGTAAGATACACGCAGCCTTGAAGCATCTTTAGTTTTTTCGGCCGAGTTGGTCGTGCGGTGGTACCCCTCAAAAAATCCTCGAGATTCTTCCGGACACCGCTTGCGTGCCATCAGCCGTTCGCGGCAGGGTACTGATCGACCAACTGCTGCCGGCCGCTGACCACCGTGCAGGCTAACTGACTTTCGACTGTTACAGGGAGGATGACATGCTCAAAATCTCAGTCGCCGCGATGGCCCTTTTCTTCCTGCTGCAGGTACCGGCTCTACCCGACAAGGTTTTTGTCTGGACGGACGATAACGGCGTCAAGCATTTCAGCAACACCGGCCCTTCAGAGTCGACCGAAGAGTTTCAGCAGGACAAGGAATTGCCGGAAGAGTCGACTTCCGGAAACCAACCCGTACGGAATATGACCGGCCCGGCGCAACAGTCGAACACGAATGCCGCCAATGAACCGACAACCGACCCCGCAGAAACTCAATCCGCTGAAACAGAACCGGACCCGGATGCCGACTATATCGAGGCCACCCGGCTCGATATGGTCGTTTTCCCGATTCCTCATGACGAACTCGTCCAGCGTGAGAAATCGATTGTTCAAGATCTGCAGCAACAGCTGGACCAACCGGATGTCGACCGGCAGCATCTGATCAATCGAGAAAAAAAGCGTTTGATGCTCGCTATCCAGGACCTGGAAGAGACCCCGCTGGAAAAATTCGGATCCCAGAAAAACAAGCGCAGGCAGGTAGGCTATTACAAATACCGCCTGGAAAAATTGCTGGCCGATCCGGATGAGTATATCAAGTACCCGGAGTCGGAATCCGATTGACGGCCGGCCGTGCAGCAGCGGGTGGTCCGCCGGTTCTACCGGTGTTTACGATGATCCCGTGCTGCACATAAACGCATCGCCATTCACGATGGGGTTAAATCAATCCGCTGTCCAGTTTCAGGAGCAGAAGCAGATCCTCTTCCCTACATAGTGCCCAACCACGGTTTCATTAAGGGACCTGATAAGTTTCCGATCCAGAAATGTGCAATTTTCCGCAAGTTCAAGGAAATCAAGGAATTGCGCGGAGGCAGACGGTTCTGTAAGCCGTACAAGCGATTCCGCCGATTGACGCCGAAATTGCGGAAAAGGGCCATTTATGGACGGAAACCAGATAGATCCAACCTCACCGCTGCAAAATCTCCCGCAGTGCCTTTTCAACATGCCCCGACGTGGGCACCAAGCCCTGAGCCACCATGATCTGTTCGGTTTGTTTCCAGGCCGCCGTATCGATAAAACCGATCGGAATGGCGGCATCGGGCTGGACCAGGCTTCTTGTGATGGCCAGCTCCCGCTGCAGGGTTTCGACCGACGAGTCCTTGTCATAGCGCCGCAGTGTTTCAATGGCCTGGTTCGCATTGACCGGGTCCATGGCGGCCTGCCAGCCCCTCAGCAGGGCCGCGGTAAACTTGCGGACTGTTTCCGGATTATCTTTAATCATTTGCCCGGAAGTCACCAGAGAGTTGGCAACGAAACGCACGCCGTAATCGCCTGGGTTGAAGAACGCAAAGTTATCACCGGAACCGCGCAGTTTTTCCTCGATGAAAACGGCCTGGGTATTGCGGTAGACCGGCCAGAAATTGACTTTTTTCTGAAAAAACGGTGTGTAGTCCTGACGCACGCTGTACAAGGTCACATCGTCCGCGGAGAGCCCTCCTTTTGCCAGCAGTGTGCGCAGAATGGTCTCATCGTTGCCGCCAAACGTCACCCCCAGGACCTGGCCCTTCAAATCGGACAGGCTGTTGATTTTGATTTTGTCGGGCCGATAAATCCACTGAAGAGGATTGACCTGAAAGAACTGGGCGATGACGACGACATCGGCCCCTTTGGACAACGCCCGGATCACCTGATCGGCAGAAGCCACACCGAACTGCGCCCGCCCCAGTTCCAACTCCCGGAGGGCGTCCCGTTCGGGCCCGCCTTCCTTGATGTCAACCGTCAACCCCTCGTCCGAAAAAAACTGGTGGACATCAGCGTAAAGATCGCCCACGACACTGGTGTTGAAGAGCCATTTCAGCCGGTAAGTGATGGTGTCACCAGCTTTTTCCTTCCTGCCGCAGCCGAGTCCGATCAGGACTGCCAAGGCCACGACCACCAGCCGAACGATTTTCGGTGATTTCGTTTCGGTAGCCAGCAATGATAGATCCCTCCACTTATTCCGTTTATTCCTTGGAAATTTTTCTCCGTCGAACAAACAGAAAAAAACAGGCTAAAAAACGTGCCTGCCAGTGAAATTTTTCCGGTAAATTACGGCAGACTATTTTCCGGTCCAGGCCCTGCGGATTATGACGCCGGAAAGTTCCAAAACACCCTGATACACCGAAAGGGTGATGCCGATCAGAAAGAGCGCCACCAAAATTTTGGCCAAATTGCTTTGGTAGAGGGCGACCCGAATACTGTAGCCAATCCCGGCATTGGCGGCAATGAACTCGGCCACAATGGTGCCGGCCATCGCCAGAGTGGCGCTACCGGCAATCACCGTGGTCAGCTTGTTCAGATTTTCAAAGGCACGGATCTTGACTTCCAATTGCCAGCGCATGCGGCCGGTTACCCTGTAAAAATGCTCGATGTCCACAACCGGTTCGGCCATAATGCCGATAACGGAAAGCAGCACTGGAAAATAGCAGATCATGGCCGCAATCAGCAGCCGGGTCAGCAGTCCGTCCCCCAGAAGAATGAAAATAATCGGTGCGATGGCCACGATCGGATAGGCCTGGACATTATAGGCCGCGACTTTGATGAACGATCCAAACCAGGTGGCCTGCCGGCCGGCGATCCCCACCAGCAAGGCGATGAATATCGATATGACCTGCCCGGCGACCGCCACCGCCAGTGTGTTCAGGACATCGAAAAAATAGCGTTCGAATTCCTCGGTACCGGTATGCCAGATGTCCACCGGGCCGGGAATCACGTAATCGGACAGCCCCAGACCATACTTGATCAAGAGCAAGCAGGCGAGACCGATCGCATAGATGATCAGAAACTGGTATATCCGCCTATGAAGAAGCATTGACGATCTCCAGCATGGTCTGATCGAGTCTGCCCCTATCGATTTCGCGATCGATCCGGGCGTCCTGCCCGCGGATGACAATCGACTGCGGGTGACGTTCCGCACCTCTCAAAACAACAATTTCGCGGCAGAATTTCGACACTTCGACGACATTGTGGGAGATGTAGAGAAAATGGCGCTGCGGATAAAGCGTTTTGATCCGCAGAATGATCTTCTCGCGGGTCAGTTCATCGACGTTGGCAAGGCTTTCGTCCATGATCAGCAAATCGAAGTCCTGCAGAAGATAGCGCAGGAGATTGACTCTGTTCTGCTGTCCCAGGGAGAGTTGGGAAAACCGCTGCCGCAAACAGTCTTCCAGTCCGAAAATCGAGATCAATTCTTCCCGACGTTCCAGTCGGCCGGCGGGGGTGATCTTCTCGAGGTGTTTTCCGACACCCGACCAGCCGGGCAGGCGCTCCGTATTGTATGAATAAAGAAAAGTCATCATCCCCTCGTGGCCGATCTTGCCGTAAAAATGGGGCATGTCGCCGGTCAGAATTTTCGCCAACGATGTTTTACCGACGCCCGATGGTCCGAAAAGGGAGTTGAACCCCGGTTCTTTTAATTCGAATGAAAGATCCTGGAAGACAAAATTCGACGAACCCGGATATTTGAGGGCCAAGTTTTGGATCTGCAGGCTCATAGGCGGGTTTTCAAAGTCGGTCTACTTTTCGCGCCCCGCCGGGTCGAACAACCGTGATAGCCTGTTTTTCAGGGTATCCAGAAGCGGTTTGCGAATCTGCACATTAAGGTAAAGATCGCCGGGCGACTCCCCGCCCTTGCCGTCAAGCCCCATACCGGTCAGGCGAATTCTCTGTCCATGGCGGATGCCCGGCGGTATCTTCACCAGCAGCTTCTTCGATTTCTCTCGCAGAAAATAAGCGTACGGCCCACCGGTCTGTGCCAGTTGCGGACTGATGTGAATCGTATCGTGGACGTCCACACCCTTTTCCGGCAATTCAACGCCAGTGATGTTTTTCATAACTCGGCGAGCGAGTTTACCGAACACACCGCCTTGCGGCAACAGGGAACCTTGCCGGGTGTTGGCGTGTCCGGAACCCGTGAAGATAAACCCCCTGGCAAACATTCCGGGACGTCTGAACTCGAAACTCCGATACCCTGGACCATAAAACTCCCTGAAGATGTCTTCCACTCCCCTGACTCCGAAGGCGCGGGCCATCTCTTCGAAAACCTGGTGAATGTCCGAACCTCTGAAAATATCCTGGTCGCTGTAACTCTGCCTGAAACGGCTGTGGGCAGTGTCGCCGAACCGTTGTCGCAGGCCGTCGTAATCATGCCGCTTAGTGGTATCCGCCAGCACGGCATAGGCTTCGTTGATTTTTTTCATCTGTTCCGCTGCCTCGGGATTGTCCGGGTTGCGGTCCGGATGGAACCGGTAGGCCAATTTGCGGTAGGCATCCTTTATTTGCCGTGTGGCGGCGTTTTCATCAACGCCCAGAAGACGGTAATAGTCGCTGGTTGTCATGTGAATCCATGCTCCCCGCTCAAAGGCGGTTTTCCTGCTTTTGCGGCTAAGGTAAAACAATCCCGGCTGCGAAACAAGCATAAAGCGCGCGCATACCGGACGGATTCAACCTTGCCGGCAAAAGGGTCACGGTGCTATACTCGATACACAACACGTATCCGTCCCTGTAAAGGAGAACGCATGTCCGAT
The DNA here is from genome assembly GCA_032127235.1 of Deltaproteobacteria bacterium. Lineage (GTDB taxonomy): Bacteria > Desulfobacterota > Desulfobacteria > Desulfobacterales > SG8-13 > JARFQH01. Next base: position 717 of record JAQAZR010000346.1, on the reverse strand, counting down.
TCGAGTATCAAGAGCACGGAGCGGGAATATGACGTCATCATCGTGGGCGGCGGCCCGGCCGGAATGTTTGCAGCCTATTACCTCTGCGAGAATTCGGGCTTGCGCGTGCTGTTGATCGAAATGGGCAAAGAGCCCCTGAAACGAAAATGCCCGATGAGTGACAACCAGGAGTGTCTCGGATGCAAGCCCTGTCACATTCTGTCCGGGATCGGCGGAGCGGGCCTTTTTTCGGACGGCAAGCTCAACTATATTCACAAGTTGGGCAAAAGCGACCTGACCCAGTTCATGCCGCGTCCCCAGGCAGAAGCCCTTATCGATGAGACCGAAACGATTTTCAATCGTTTCGGAATGGACAGCCCGGTCTACCCGACGAATATGGCCGAAGCCCGCAGAATCCGTCAGAAGGCCAAGCGGTACGGTATCGACCTGTTGATTATCCGGCAAAAGCATCTTGGGAGCGACTGCCTGCCCGAGCATATCGCCGCCATGCGTGATTACATCAGATCGAAAGGGGTGGTATTTCACACCTCCGAGGAGGTTAAGGATGTCATTGTAGAAAACATGCGGGTGACAGGCGTCGTGACCAACCGCGGGTCATACCATGCCGGAAAGGTCATACTGGCACCTGGCCGGGTGGGTGCCAACTGGATCGGTTCGCTGGCGCAAAAATACGACATCAATCTCAAGCAGCGCGGTATCGAGGTCGGCGTGAGGGTC
>JAQAZR010000345.1:0-7051 GCA_032127235.1 Deltaproteobacteria bacterium | reverse complement strand
GGTGCATCCGGACAGCAGCGCGGTATAAACGCAGGTGCGTGCAAAAACATGTGCCAGCGGAAGGAAAAGAAACACCTGGTCTTCAGGATCCCAGACCACGCTTTTCTCTACCGACTGGGCCGTAAACGTCATGTTGTCGTGAGTGAGCATGGCACCCTTGGGCACGCCGGTGGTGCCTGAGGTGTAGACAATCGCAGCGACATCTCCGGCGGCAACCGCTGCCGTCCTTTCCGTAAATGGACCGTCGGGAACATCGCCACCCTGATCGATAAATTCCTCGAAACCCAAGACCCAGTCATTCTGAGGATTTTCACCGCTGAACAGCACGACCCGGCGGACGTCAGAAATCTCACCGCGAATTTCCAGCAGCTTGTCGAGCTGCTTGTGATCTTCCGCAAAAACAAGCACGGCGTCGGAATGCCGAATAATGTAACGGCAGTCTTTGGCCGGCAGCGTTTGATAAATACCCACGGTTACGGCCCCGATGCAGGCGACAGCCAGATCCGTGAGCACCCAGCGGTAGCAACTGTAGCTGACGATGGCAACCTTGTCACCTTTTTGCACCCCAAGCGCGATCAGGCTTTTGGCGACCTTCCGGACCTGATCGGAGAATTCCTCCCAGGTCACTGCCCCGGGCCGACCGTCGCCGGTCAGCCACCGGTAAGCCGGATATCCCCCCCGACGGTCGACCGTTTCCCTCAGCATCGCGTGAATGTTTTCGAAGTCTTTGAATGTTTCCATGCACCCCTCCCGGCTGGCGTTGTATGGCACGACTCAGGGATGTCACTTCATTACCGTTCACAGGGTTGCAAAGTCCGATGCGCTTCAAACCACCTGATTTTAAGCGTTTGCAGGGTGCCGTAGATGCGAGGCGTCGGGCGCGCAGACGTACTTTTGTACTTCAAGTGCCCGACAACAAAGCAGATGCGGTGCCTTGTGAACGCTTACGTCGTTTCAGCATAGCATGCCGCCTGCAGGTTTGCAATTGGTGGACAAATGGGAATTTTTTCCGAATTCAGAGAACTATTCCCTTTGTTGGAGAATTGGTGGGACCTTATTATATTCCACTTGTCAGTTGCAATGTAGGGGAAACAGGCCGGTTGCCAATGTCAGAATATAACGCCTGCACGCGTTATGCATAGAAAGATAATCGTTCCATATAACGCCACTTGGTCTTTACCCCGATGGAAATATCCTGTATAAAGCTGGCTTCGTTTTTTCGGGATCATCGGAATAAAGCATGACCCCGATCGTCACCATTTGATTCTGTCCTCAGGCATTAAGAAAATCAGGGGATACGGCGCACGCTGTTCCCAATTTTCATCTGTGTTACCGGATGGCTAATGACATGTTTTTCAAGAGCCTGTAAAGATTTTGGACAGTCGCGTTGGCTGCCTCCGGATTCCGGATCTCTTCGGTATGGCCTATTTACAAATGACGGCGGTTCATTTGCCGGCAATTTATAGCCGTTTAACAATTCAATGGGACTTAGGGAGGGAGTGGCGTGCGGATGAAAAGGCAGAAGAATTTAACCATTGTTGCGTTCTTGACGGTTTTGATGTTTGGGGCCGATGTCGCAAAAGCTCTGGAGCCGATCCCCCAAGGATCCGGCTTCAGTGGCTATATCCGTCCGGGAGTCGGTTATATCAGTGTCAAAAGCAACATGGTTGCACGTTTTTTAGGGGTAGACGTGTCGGAGAAAAAAGCCGGTTCCTTGTTTGACAGCCCGGAGTCCAAGTCCTCACCATTTTTTCTGATCCCCTTTTCACTGGAATACACGTTTGCAGACACCCGCACGCAGCTTTTCATCGGCACGGAGCCGACAGATCTGATTCGATTTGACTACAGCCAGCAGGTCGGTATCAAACAGGAAATCGGGAAGTTCGGAATTATTCAAGGAGGCTTTCTGTTCAATACCATTGCGCTCAAAGTCTGGCAGGATCCTTACGTGGCCGGCTACCAAGATCGTGTTGAGACAGATCAGAAGTCCAATGGCGGAAGGCTGGTTTGGGACAGGCCCTTCGGTACCCAGTTGCAAATGCAATACTCATACCGCAAAATCGATCTCGGCAAAGAAACAAGCGGCGAGTTTTTAGGTTTGAACAGGGATCAGCGCGATCTTTTGGATAGAAACGGCAATCGCCATATCGGGGAGATCCTCTATCGCTTTGACCTTACGCCGAAGCATCGGTTGACGCCGACTTTCAGATATACCAGAAACGATCTGGATGGCGGCGCTATGGCTGGGGATGCCGTCGCCTTCCAATTCACCTATACATTTTTAGGAGATCCCTACACGGTCATTGCCAACGTGTTTTTCGGATATGAAGATTATGACGAAAGAAATCCCATATACAACAAATATCAAACTGACGACCACATCGGGCTGCAGGCTTCCCTATATTACAAAAATCCCTGGGGCTGGCGTATTTTCGGCAGCAACCCTATTAACTTTTACCTCAGCGGAGCATTCGTGGACAGCGATTCCAATATTGATTTCTATGATCAGCAGGCTATCTTGGCCACGGGAGGGGTGCTGTTCAGGTGGTAGGGGGTGTCCCCCAATGTGATGCTTCAGGGATAGGGTTATCCGTAAAACAATTATCCATTTGGCCATCGACGACTTGGAACTGTCAATCTTTCGCTCCACAATTCAACGTTGGCCACCAGTCGAGGATGTCATGACAAACAGCGTCATCGTAAAGGTTCTGGTCCTGATTTCACTATCGAGTTTACTATCTTGCGGCGGTTCTTCAGGCGGTTCAAATGGAAGCGGTGCAGGCGTTTCGGTTGAAGCGGCACCGCAAATTCTCAGTGTCGATCCCGAAGCCAACGATAGCGCCGTTGGGGCGGATGTTGCCATCTCGACGACATTTGACAAGTTTATGAACACCGGTACAGCCGACTCCTACGTGGTGTACGGATCCCAGAGCGGCAAGTTGGCCGGTACTTTTACCGGTGGTGGCACGGCGACACTGGGCTTCGATTCTATTAATCGGTATAAAACCGGCGAAGAGATCGATGTCATCTTGACCGGTTCTTTAACATCGGCAGAGGGTCGACCTATAGACTTCCCACTTGTTTATCGATTCAGAACAGAGGCGCTGAGCGGACCGGGTCGCTTTGCAGTAACACAAAAAATTTCGGGCCAATCCGGAGCTAGCGCATTGGCTGCCGGAGACTGGGATAATGATGGTGACATCGACCTGGCGGTTGCCAACGCTACCGCCAATAGTGTCGCCGTACTCAAGAATAACGGCTCGGGGAATTTCAGTGCGGCAGGGTTAATCTCTGGCCAACCGGGAGCCAGAGCCTTGGCTGCCGGCGATTGGGACGGCGATGGCGACATCGATTTGGTGGTTGCCAACTATTCAGCCAACCGGCTTGACGTGCTTAATAATGGCGGCACGGGCAATTTCACGGTGGGGTTTACCTTCTCGGGCCTTTGGGGTCCCTATGGATTGGCCGCCGGTGACTGGGACGGAGATGGTGACCTCGATCTTGTAGTGGCGAATCTCGATGGTGATTGGGTGGTCATATTGACCAACGACGGGACAGGCAGCTTTGGAGTGCAAAAACTGATCTGGGAACAGATCGGCCCTGCTACATTTACGACCGGTGACTGGGATGGCGATGGTGATCTCGATATCATCGCAGCGAATTTCATCGGTGACTGGGTCGACGTTTTGAACAATGCCGGCGGAGGCAACTTCGCCATCGCACAAAGGATTTCGGCCCGACTCGGAACCCTCGCAGTGGTCGACGGCGATTGGGATGGTGATGGAGACGTGGACCTGGCCTTGGCAAACTCCTACAACAGTACTGTCGACGTGGTTGAGAATGACGGCACAGGCCGTTTCAGCGTCGCACAAACTCTGACAGACCAATCCGGTGCGCAGGCCCTGGCCGAAGGCGACTGGGATGGTGATGGCGACATTGACCTGGCCGTTGCCAATGCTTATTTCGGAGCCAACCGGCTCGATATCCTTGAGAATGACGGTACGGGCGGTTTTGCCGTGGTTCAGCGACTTTCGGACCAGCCTGGAGCCGTTTCTTTAGCTGCCGGTGACTGGGATGGTGATGGTGACATTGATCTGGCTGTCGCCAATCACGGCGACGGCAGTGTTGTCGTGTTGACGTATCAGCATTAAGGAGTTTGATTCCTGCGTTAATAAGTTCCCATACGGCATGTCCATTCCGGGATCCGGTAAAAACGCTGCCCCGAAAATTGACAAAAGGAAAAATCAAGTTAGGTTGAGGTCAAGTGTGGGAAGTTATAAGTATCTCTTACCATCCGCCTGGTTGTAATTTCCGTAGCATTTTGCTCACCTTATGCTCGGGCAACGTATAAATGGAGTGCAGGAAATGGATTCCAAGGAATTGCGGGCGGTGCAGATGCCGCTCAAGAAACAATATCGGGTAGACCCCCAGGCCGCCATGCACACCTTTCATGTGCAGGGCCGCTTGAACCAGGATCGTGTATCGGTCCAGATCCAGTCCGGCCTCGGACGCGTCGAGGCCGGGCTGCATCCCGCCACCGGAGGCGACGGCAGTTTGGCCTGTTCCGGAGACATGCTGCTGGAAGCGCTGGCGGCCTGTGCGGGTGTTACACTCGGGGCTGTGGCGACCGCCATGGGGATCCGGATCAAGGACGGCGTCGTCACAGCGGAGGGTGATATCGATTTTCGAGGCACACTCGGTGTGGACAAAGAAGCACCTGTCGGCTTAAAGGCCATTCGACTGCGGTTCGACCTGGACACCGATGCCGACCCCGATAAAATGGCCACACTGATGCGACTCACTGAGCGGTATTGCGTTGTTCATCGAACCTTGAGCCAGCCGCCGACCATATCCGTTTCCTATGAGCGGCGCAACCGCGGTGCGGCCTGAGGATGCGGGCCATCGTTCAATATTTGAATTGATCATCGGGCCCCAATAGCCAGTCGACCAGTTCGAGAAGTGATGCGAACTATTAATTCGTCAGACGGAATGAGAAAATCGCCGGTAGCGGTAATCGACGCGCATGCCCACTGCGGGGTGATCGACCGCAGTTTTGCGCAGTCTTGCGAGGACTACGAGCAGCAGGTTGCCGGAACGGACATCGGCGGAGTTGCCCTGTTCTCTCCTGTTTTAGAGATCTACGACCGCTATGACTTCCATTTTACCGACACCCCGGTCTGGCGGCGACGACGCCAGGCGAGCAACGCCAGTCTGCTTGCACTTAAACCTGCTGGTCTGACCATTTTTCCTTACTTTTTCATCTGGAACGATTTTGCCGTGGAGCAGCTCACCGCAGCACACCGCGGCATCAAGTGGCACCGCCACGCCGGCGAACCGATCTACTGCTACGACGACCCGAGATGCCGGACCGCCCTGGACGAGATACGGCGCCGAAACCTGCCGGTGGTGCTGGAGGAAGAGTTGGGCAACACGCTGCATTTCGTCCGAGAGCTGGCGGATGGGATAACGGTGATCATTCCGCACCTGGGCCTGCTGAACGGTGGTTTTCGATCCATCGCTGATGCAGGCCTTTGGGAGCGGGAGAACGTATGGGCGGACACCGCTCTGGCTGACCGGGACGAGATCCGCGAATACCTCAGTTGCTACGGTCACCGCCGGCTGCTGTTCGGATCGGACTTTCCCTTCGGCAGCCCGTCTGCCGAACTGCGCAAAGTGCGCCGCCTGGGACTCGATCCCGATGTGGAAGCGGCGGTACTGGGCGGCAATTTCAGCCGCCTGCAGGGTTTGTGAGAAGGGTCCCTGGTATAAAAATGTGTTTTCGAGGTTTGCGTCGGCAAAACCGCACAAGGAGGCAGAGGATGAAAAGATACATGATCGCGCTCTACTCGATCAACATCCGGATCATGGGCGGTCGCAATGTTTCGCTGTTCGGAGTCGAAACCGTGCTCGATCCGATCTCGGCCTTTGGCTTGCCGGGATATCTGGCCGCGCTTTTCGGTTCGGTCGTCTATCGCCTGGCCATCGCGCTGGCCCTGGGGGTCGAATTGGGCCGTTTTTCTTTTGCGCCCAGCGATCTGAATCTGATAACGGCTGTCTTGGTGGTCATGGCTCTGGTCGCACCCAAAATCAAAGGCCGGTTGCAAGCCAAATGATCGAGTTAAAGGCCTTTACCGGGTGCTAAAATTCGACAAGACGGGCGAACAGGAGATCAACCTGTCGGAGATGACGAAGCATGTCGAGATGGATAATCAGTGTCCGTCCATAAACGGCATCTTTCGGCCCGGGCCGGCGTTCTCGCTCTTTGCAGTCCTCGACGTAGCCCTGCTACGCCTGCGGTTGTCCCGCTATAGGCGGGACTGCGGCCTTGGCCGGGGCCGAAATTTACCATTTCTGGGCGAATACTAGTAAGGGTCTGTGATGGCTAAACAACGTGCAGACTTTTAAGGAATACAAGAGCAGAATATGATGGACAAAAACATCCAGGATCGCGCCGCCGGGGCCATCATGGGCGCTTTCATCGGCGATGCCCTGGGTCTGGGCCCCCACTGGTACTACAATCTCGCCGAACTTCGCCGCGACTACGGCGATTGGATCGACGACTACACCGATCCAAAGCCTGGCCGATACCACGCCGGGCTCAAAGCCGGCCAACTGTCCCAGGCCGGCTTTATCCTCGCCCTCATGGTCCGCTCGCTCGTCGATCACGGCGGCTACGACGCGGACGATTTTTGCCGCCGGATGGATGAAGAACTCTTTCCGCTGCTCGACGGCACACCGGCAAGCGGACCCGGCGGTTACACCAGCCAATCCATCCGTGAGGCCTGGCGACGGCGCGTGCAGCAGAAACTGCCCTGGGGGCAAACCGGCGGCCACGCGGACACCACCGAGGCTATCGAACGCACCCTTGCCATAGCCGTTCGCTACGCGCTCGATCCCGCCCGGCTCGCTGCGGCCGTCGCCGAGAACACCGTCCTTACCCAGACCGATGACACCGTGGTATCGATGACGGTCGCCTACGGCGCGGTGCTGGGTCTTCTGGTTCAGGGGCATGCCCTCGACCCGAAACTGTCGGGAAAACTGATGGAGCTGG
>JAQAZR010000344.1:0-3974 GCA_032127235.1 Deltaproteobacteria bacterium | reverse complement strand
AAGACTACGACCGTTACATCGTGGAAGAGGTGATTCCGTTTATTCGCCACCACTGCCAATCACCGCAAGAGCGGGTGATGGCCAACGGCTGCAGCATGGGGGCTTACCATGCGGTAAATTTTTTTTTAAAGCATCCGGATGTCCTTGAAGGAACCATCGCCTTGAGTGGTCTCTATCGCCTGGACCGGCCCGAATTTCAATTGTCGGCTGCCGAATTGCCCGACGTCTATTTCAACTCGCCCTTGAGTTATTTGGCCGGTATGGACGATCCGTGGTATCTGGATCTGTACCGTCGCAGTAAGATTATTGTGTGTGTCGGGCAGGGCCCCTGGGAGGATGAAGCCATTGAAGATACCCGTCAGCTGGATTCTCTGTTCAGGGAGAAATCCGTCCCGGCCCTCATCGACTACTGGGGCCATGATGTGAACCACGACTGGCCCTGGTGGTATCAACAAATGAATTATTTTCTGGGATCTCTTTACAACTGAAAGAATATCGAGATGTCTAATTACCCGCTGAGGTTTTAACGCAATTGCCGCCTTAGAAATTTCCCGGTAGGTGTTTTCGGCACTTCATCAATAATTTCAACGATACGAGGGTACTTAAAGGCCGCCATTTTTTGTTTGCAAAATGAAATCAGCTCATCGGGAGTGACCTTGTCTCTCTGGTCGTCAACCAGGGCAACAAAAGCCTTGACCGTTTCGCCCCGGTAATCATCGGAAACCCCGACCACCGCCGCTTCTTTTACTGCCGGATGCTGGTAGAGAACGTCCTCAACGTCCCGCGGCCAGACTTTGTAACCGGATACATTGATTAAATCCTTTTTGCGATCGACAATGTAACACCACCCCCGGGCATCCATTTTGGCGACGTCACCGGTGAAAAATCGGCCGTTTTTAATCGCGTTGGCGGTTTCTTCCGGTTTTTCCCAGTAGCCGTCGGTGATGCCCGGTCCGGAGAGGACCAACTCTCCTTCCCCTCCCGCGGGCATTTCAATAGCCGGATTTTCGAGGTCCACGATCCAGGCCTCATGACCGGGAGAGACCAATCCGACGGATAGAGCACCGGTATGCTCGTCCACCGGGCCCTCCATTCCCAGCGGTGTAATGGTCGCCGGAGAGCAGCTTTCGGTCAAGCCGTAGACGTTGTAGATCATCAATCCCATATCGTCCTTGAATCTTTTGACGGTGCTGGGAGAGACCGGCGCACCACCGCTGTATGCTTTGATAAATCGCGATACATCGAAGTGTTTGAGCTGCGGGTGGTTCAGCATGGCAATATACACCGTAATCGACGCTACGGTGAATGTCACCCGGTACTTTTCGATCAGTCTCAACGTCTCCTGTACATCAAACCGGGCGAACATGACGATGGGAAGACCCAGATGGAAGGCGATGGCCTGGTGTGCCACGATACCGGTGATGTGGAATAAGGGCGCCACCCCCAAGATGACGTCGCTGCGCGCCAGGCGGCAGGCCTCCTGATAGACGATCGCGTTGTGAAGCACATTGCGGTGACGGATCATAGCCCCCTTGGCAGGCCCGGTGGTACCGGAGGTATACACCAGATAGGCCAGGTCGTCGGGTCGCGGAGAAACCATCGAAACTTCCCGACCCGAATAGGTCTGAACCAGTCCCATGAAATCCTGTGTATCGGCAAAGGTTTGCTTTGCCACCCCTATGAATTGTTCGGGACATTTTTGGTCGGCCCCCAACAGGTCCAGCGGCGATGTGGTGATTATCTTCACGTCCGGCCGGTCCTGGAGTGCTGCAGCGGCCTGTCCGGCGAAAATATCATCCTGACAGATGAAATGTCGTGCACCGCAGTCATTCAGATAATGTTTGAGATCCTCAGCGGTATACATCGGGTTGAGCGGGACGACGACGCCGTTTCGCATCCAGATCGCCAAACAGGCAACCACGGCTTGGGGAATGTTCTGCATGACCACGATTACCCGGTCGCCCCGGCCAACGCCCATCCCGGCCAGTGCGACGGCCAGGGCTGCGGTCATCTCTCCGATTTCTTTATAACTCAAGGTCCGGTCAAAATAATGAATACACGGATCCGCCGGATAGGTCGATGCCGCCTGCAGAAACGCATCCAGAATGCTGTGATCGGGTACGGTCAATTTACTCGGCAGCCATTTGGGATAGGTTTTTAGCCACGGCTTCTGATCATAATATGACCCCATGTAGTTCCTTTTTAGGCTCCTAATTCGGGTTTTATCCGACAACAAGTTGTCAGAAACTGAAGGTTTCAGGTGTCAGGTGTCAGGGAAAGGAAGTGCTAGATGCTGACACCTGACACCTGAAACCTATATAGATCTTCAATCTTCAATTCCGTATTATCCGGATTAGGGAGCTATTCTTTTCGCTTTTGTCTTTTTTCCGGAATTCCCGCCAGGGCCTTGGCAAGCTTTACCTTTTCAGCCAGTTTTCCTTCGCGGAAAATCATAATGCGTTGGGCCTGCGGAGATCCGGCACCATGCATGGATTCGACCATGGCGGTACCACCGGTCATGGCTTCGATTAAACGCCCGATCTTGATACGTTCTTCAACCGGAATACCGGCCACGCCGCTAAAGTATTTGCGCACCAGATGTCCGACATTTTCGCTCTTGAGGTCGTATTCGCTGGGCAGTGTCGCAATGAACCCGCCGGCGATATCGGTGGCCAGGCGCGCCACCTCGAAGTGAAAGCGGGTGACATTCTGCTTGCACACATTGGCCAGCATGGTATCCACCATGTAAGCGCCGGAGGGCGTCGGCGTACCTTCCGCCGAACAGGCGATGGAGGAACTGTAGAGGGTTTCGCTGAGATGGATCATCTCGGTGACCTTGTCTCTGATGTGCGACCCCTTGGCGGTGCCCTGAATCTGAGCCAGATAGCTGACGGCACCGGTCAAAACGTCCATCAGCCCGGTTTTACAGGCACCATAGTTTGCCCGGTGATGGGCGGCGAAACGATAGACGAGGGAACCGGCAAAATCATTTTCACCGTCCATGAAAATTCTGTCATTTGCAACGAACACATCTTCAAACACGAGGACGGCCTCGCCGCCGACCACACCGAATCTGGGTTTGCCCACATCGATCCGCTCGAGTTTGTCCCGACGGTCATCACCGGCCTGGCGGCCGAAGATCATGGTAATGCCGGGTGCATCGATGGGTACGGCGCAGACGATGGCATTGTCTTTTGAGCGTTCATCCAGCGCAGTGGTCGGCATGACCAGGATTTCATGGGAATTGACGGCCCCGGTCATGTGCAGCTTGGCACCGCGGATGACCACACCGTCATCGCGACGCTCGACGACGTGCAGGTATTGGTCCGGATCGGGCTGGTCGGCCGGTGATTTGGATCGATCGCCTTTGGGGTCGGTCATTGCGCCGACAACCATTAGATTTTCATCCTGAATGTGGGTGAGCCATTTTTTAAAGCGTTCGAAATATTCCGTGCCGCATTTTTGGTCGATTTCGTAGGCCACCGAATAAACGGCGTTGATGCCGTCAAATCCCACGCAACGCTGAAAACAGGTGCCTGTCTTCTGCCCGAGAACCCTCAGCAGTTTGATTTTTTTGATCAAATCTTCAATATTCTGGTGAACGTGGGTAAACCGGCTGATGGTTCGACCGGTCAGATGGGAGGCGGTCGTGGCCAGGTCTTTGTACTTTTCTTTGCCGGCCAGGGCATAGGTCATGGCGGCGGCACGCACATGAGATGCAGTGGCCGAATGACGTGTAACGTCTTTGATGCGCTTTCCTTTGTAGTATATGACCGGTTTAAGACCACGTAAACTGTCGATGTACTCAGCCCCGTTTTTTAATTTCATAGTGCCTCCTGGCGGGAGTTCAACTCCCGGATTTAATAAAGGTTTCAGATGTCAGGTTTCGGGTGTCAGCGCGGCCTGCCGAAGCACCCAGTTTAATCGAAAAAAAACTGATGAACGTCGAATCCACCAGAGGCGGACTGTAAGCA
>JAQAZR010000343.1:0-5115 GCA_032127235.1 Deltaproteobacteria bacterium | reverse complement strand
TCAAGGCACTGATCCGACGGCGGGTCCGACGTGAACCGGTGGCTTATATAACCGGGTGCCGCGAATTCTGGTCGATGAACCTGACGGTATCCGGTGATGTGCTGATACCGCGTCCCGAGACCGAATGCCTGGTCGAACAGGTACTGGCCGAACTGTCAACGGAAGACACCGTCGAGCCTTCGCATATTCTCGAACTGGGAACCGGCTCCGGGGCCATCATATTGGCCTTGGCATCCAGCCTGCGCCGAAGTGTCTGTGTTGCTTCCGACCTTTCCGAGCGGTCGCTGCAGGTGGCGCGCGAGAATGCCCGCAGGCACGGACTGGACGGGCGCATTCACTTTTTTTGCGGTGACTGGACCCGACCAATGCGGGTTAGAGGTATTTTCGACGTGATCGTATCCAATCCGCCTTACATCCCCACCGGTCAAATAAAGACGCTTGAACCCGAGATTCACCTATACGAACCGCTCCGGGCACTGGATGGGGGCGATGACGGGCTGGCGAGCGTACGGCAGCTCATCTTGCAGGCCCACCGCTTTCTGCGTCCCGGCGGACACCTGTTGCTCGAAATCGGAAACGACCAGCAGGAGGCTATCCGTCAAATCGCGGCGGCCGCAGGACAATACGAGGACCCGCTTTTCACCAAAGACTACGCGGGTTACAATCGTGTCGTCAAAATGAGAAAAATAGCTTCCGAACCTTGCACGATACGGTGACACTCCGGCACCCTGGTGGCCGTTTTGTTCGGCAGGAAGGCCGTATAAAAAATTGTTGCGCATCAGGGGCCATTTTGTTAAAAGTGTAAGATTTTTTATTTCGTGTTCGTTTACAAACGACCGCATCCGTATCAGGTTGGCAAATCGCATCTTTTGGCGCCCCTGCATTTTGCGGGGCGCTTGCCATGCCTAAGCGCTATTTTTTTATTCGATACAATGCGTTGCGACCTCAGCCCGGGCCGATGCCGCCACTGGGGTCGCCGTTTGCCGACGGACACCACTTCACACGTCTTTGGACTTTTTTCCCGGTGCTTTCTCGAACGGTGAAAGTGGGAAAAAGGGCAGAAAAAGGCGGTGGGAAAAAACCAACCAAAGAGGAGAAAACCATGGCTTACGTCACAATGAAGGAACTGCTCGAAGCCGGTGTCCATTTCGGCCACCAGACCAAACGCTGGAACCCGAAAATGAAACCTTACATCTTCGGCGCCCGCAACGGCATCTACATCGTCGATCTGCAAAAAACCGTCCGCATGTTCAAGACGGCCTACGATTTTATCATCGATACGGCGGCAGCCGGTAAATCGGTTCTTTTCGTCGGGACCAAGAAACAGGCCCGCGAGTCGATTTATGAAGAGTCCAACCGCTGCGAGATGTTTTACGTCCACAACCGCTGGTTGGGGGGAATGTTGACGAACTTTCAGACGATCAAGAAAAGTATCGACCGCCTCAACTACCTGAACGAAATCATGAACGACGGCTCCATCAATCTTTTTCCCAAGAAAGAACGACTGAAGCTCGAAAAGGAACGCGTCAAGCTCGACGCCAATCTTGGCGGCATTCGCAACATGAAACAGATTCCCGGGGCGCTTTTCATCGTGGATCCAAAAAACGAAGCCATCGCCGTTAGGGAAGCTCAGCGGCTGAACATACCGATCGTTGCGATCCTGGACACCAATTGCGATCCGGACCACATCGACTATGCCATTCCGGGAAACGATGACGCCATCCGCGCCATCCGGCTGATTACTTCCCGGATTGCCGATGCCTGTGTCGAAGGTCGGGAACGCCTCGCGGAAAAGAGGCGTGCAGAAGTCGACAAGGCCGAGGAAGAAGTTCCCGAGGTGACGGCCGCCAGTGCGGACCTCAAGCCGGGTGAAAGAAAGGTTATTTCCGACGGCACCGAAGGCCCGGTGGTTGAAATCATCCGAAGAGTGACCCCGCAGGTCGAAGAGCTAGCCGAAAATGCCGATGCAGCCGAAACGATTCAAGCAGAAGATACAGGAGAATAAGAAATGGCCACGATCAGTGCGGAACTCGTTAAACAACTCCGGGAAAAAACCGGGGCTGGAATAATGGACTGCAAGAAAGCACTCGCCGAAAACACGGGAGATATGGAAAAGGCCGTCGATTACCTGCGCAAAAAAGGTTTGGCGACGGCTGCCAAACGGGCCGGCCGCGCGATGTCGGAAGGAACCATCCAATCCTACATTCACATGGGCGGAAAATTGGGGGTGATGGTCGAAGTGGGCTGCGAAACCGACTTTGTCGCCAAGAACGAGGATTTCCAGGACTTTGCCCGTAACATCGCCATGCACATCGCTGCAACCAATCCGCTCGGTATCCGTCCCGAAGAAATCCCGCAGGAGATCATCGACAAAGAGATGGAGATTTACATGGCCCAGGCCAAGGAGACCGGCAAGCCGGAGAACATCCTTGAGAAGATCGCCCAGGGAAAATTACAGAAATTCATCAAGGAAAATTGCCTGATGGACCAGCCGTATGTGCGCAATCCGGACATGACGGTAGCCGATCTCTTGAACGAGCTGATTGCAAAGATCGGTGAAAACATCACGGTCAAACGCTTCACACGCTTTCAGGTTGGCGAGGCCTGATCGGGACATCCAAGGGGTTTTTTTCCTTCGACGGCGCTTCGGCGTACCGGCCATCAATTCGGCGTTACGCCCCGCGCGTTAAGATAAAGTGACTCCCGGCGACACGTTGCACTGCACCCGCTCAAAAACCGAGGTACCCCGACATGCCGCTCCCCTGCTACAAAAGAGTCCTGCTGAAACTGAGCGGAGAAGCCCTGATGGGCGATCAGAGCTTCGGCATCGATCCCAAGATGATCAAATACGTGGCGGAAGAAATTCAGTCGGCATTTGATCTCGGTATCCAGATCGCCATCGTGGTGGGGGGCGGCAATATTTTTCGTGGAGTTGCAGCCAGCTCCTTCGGTATGGATCGGGCATCGGCCGACCGCATGGGGATGCTGGCAACAGTGATCAACAGCCTGGCGCTGCAGGGTGCCCTCGAGAAGATCGGTATCCAGACCCGCACACAGACGGCTATCTCCATGCACGAAGTGGCCGAGCCGTATATCCTTCGCCGCGCCTTGCGGCACCTTGAAAAAGGACGGGTGGTGATCTTCGGGGCCGGGACCGGGAATCCTTATTTCACAACCGATACCGCCGCCGTTTTGCGGGCGCAGGAGATTCACGCCGAAATTCTTCTCAAAGCCACGAAAGTGGACGGCCTTTACGACTCGGATCCGGTCCTGAACCATCAGGCCAAATTCCTGAAGCAGATTACCTACATGCAGGTCATCGAAAAACAGTTGAAGGTCATGGACATGACGGCCATCTCGCTCGCAATGGACAATCACCTTCCACTGGCAATCTTCAACCTCAAGAAAAAGGGTAACATTCGAAAGGTCATCTGCGGTGAAGAGGTAGGGACACGGATCATTGCGTGATGGATAGGGGCTCATTTTCAAGATTAATTCTTCAAACCACGGAGTAACGTCATGATCGAAGACATCTACCAGGAAACCCGCGAGAATATGGGTAAATCGGTCGACGACCTGAAAAGAGAATTCAAGAGGGTCAGGACCGGTCGGGCGTCATTGTCGATTTTGGACGGTATTCGGGTCAACTACTACGGTACGCCGACACCTCTCAATCAGATGGCCACGCTGGCGGTGCCGGAAAGCCGCTTGATCACAATTCAACCCTGGGATGTATCGGGGATCAAGGAGATCGAAAAGGCCATTTTAAAATCCGATCTCGGACTGACACCTTCGAGCGACGGTAAAATTGTCCGGATCGCCATTCCGCCGCTGACCGAGGAACGGCGTAAAGAACTGGTAAGGGTGATCAATAAGGTGAGTGAAGAACACAAGGTGGCCGTCAGGAACATCCGGCGCGACGCGAACGAGATGCTCAAAGACCTCAAGAAGGAAGGCGATATTTCGGAAGACGAGGCTTTCAAGGCTCAGGATCAGGTTCAGAAAATTACCGACGACCACATCAATCTCGTCGAGCAGGTCACCAAAGAAAAAGAGAAGGAGATTCTTGAATTCTAGCCCAGCGAGTCCTCTGGTCGAAGACCTCGATCCTGAAAAAATGCCCGCACACGTGGCGATCATCATGGACGGCAATGGCCGTTGGGCGAAACAGCGCTTGCTGAATCGCGTTCAGGGACATGAAAAAGGGGCTGAAACGGTGCGCACTATCGTTCGGGCTTGCCGTGAAATCGGGATCTCCCATCTGACCCTCTACGCTTTTTCAACCGAAAACTGGCAGCGCCCCAAGATCGAAGTGCAGGCGCTGATGAAGCTTCTGGTGCATTTTCTGGAAAGCGAACAGGACGAGCTGGTGGAAAACGACATCCGGCTCAACACCATCGGTGAGACCGAGCGGCTGACAACCGGTGCGCGGGAGGCCTTGGCGCGCGTCATGCACCTGACCGAGACCAACAAGGCAATGACGCTCCATTTGGCGCTGAGCTATGGCAGCCGTTCTGAAATTGTCCGCATGGTGCAATTACTGGGGCAAAAAGTGCGCAGCGGAGAGATCGATCCTCGGGACATCACGGAAGATCTCGTTTCCCAGCACCTGTATACCGGAAAAATACCCGATCCGGATCTACTGATTCGGACCAGCGGAGAGATGCGCATCAGCAATTTTCTGCTCTGGCAGATTGCCTACACGGAAATTTTCGTTACACCCACCCTGTGGCCGGATTTCAGCCGGGAAGAGTTCCTGGGCATACTAAAAGAATATCAGCAGCGGGATCGGCGCTTCGGAAAGATTGGCACTTAGGGCTCACTCAAAAATAACGTCACATTTTGGACGCCGATGCATCCCGTCCGTCCGCGTTGCTAAAACTCGGAATATCCAGATATTCCTACGTTTTAGCGCCTTGCCGGACGGGCGCCTCAACGCCCAAAATTGCGAATTTATTTTTTCGTGAACCCTTAGCCAGTAATTCTCGGTGATATTAAGGATCCATGTAAGGCTTTGCCGAGAGCCTGAGACGCGCAGCGATTCGGGTAGCTTTCCGCCTTGCGCGACCGATCTGGCGCAGCTGGCCGTAAAATCCATATAACGACATTCGGCAT
>JAQAZR010000342.1:0-3735 GCA_032127235.1 Deltaproteobacteria bacterium | reverse complement strand
GAAATCGAGGCCGAGTGGGGCCATGACGCTTTTCTACTGCCCAATACGCGGTTGACATCACTGATCAAAGACTTTTTGGAACATGTCTACACTGAAATTCGACAACAATAGCATCCGGTTCGATCTTCAGATCATTGCGGCTTGGGTCGCACCGAACTCCCGTGTCCTGGACTTGGGGTGCGGCGCCGGGGATCTGCTCTACTACCTGAAGACCCGCAAGAAAGTCCGCGGCACCGGTATCGAACACGATGAGGAAAAGGTAGCCCAATGCGTCGAAAAGGGCGTCACGGTTTTGCAGGGTGACATAAACGCCGAGGTCCGCGACTATCCGGACGAGGCCTTCGATACGGTCATCCTGAGCCAGACCCTGCAACAAGTCTACGAACCGGCGACCTTGCTTGAAACGATCCTGCGCATCGGGAAAAAAGCGGTGGTCAGTTTTCCGAATTTCGGCCACTGGCAGGTACGCCTGCAACTGCTGCTGACCGGTTATGCACCGGTCACCCGGCAACTCCCCTACGAGTGGTACGACACGCCCAATATCCGCGTGATTTCTTTAAAGGATTTCAGAAGATTCGCCCGCACCGTCGGCTTCAAGATCTTCAAAGAAACCGCCATCAGGGTGAATGGCCGTGAGGGCAGAACCATTGGTTTCATGCCGAACCTGCGGGCCAGCTTCGGCATCTTCCTCATCGGAAAGTAATTTCTGCCAGAATTCCTATATCATATCCACAGAATCAAGTCTCATAACAAACGCACCCCGTCTTGAAGGTCGTCATCAGGTTACCTTTTAAGGTCAATCGAGCGCTTGGAACAGTGGTCGTTGACAACTGAATTTCCAAGCTTAAGTTAATCTCGTTATTTTGAGGCGCTAATCATGACAAGCTATGCCCGTTTCGCTATTGCGAAACCGAATGCGAAAATGCGGCGGGAAATTATGACACGTTTGCTGACACCATGGAGGACATAAATGGCTTATGAGACAAGAGAAGAAGTTCTGGAGAAGGTGCTCGCCATGAAAAAACCGCTTTGTCCGCACTGCGGCGAGCCGATGAATCTCTGGGAAGTCCCGCCGATATCTATCGGCGACGGTTTAGGATGGGGAACGCCGTACCTTTTTATTTGTTTCAACGATTCGTGTCAACTGTACACCGAGGGATGGGATCACATGAAGGAGAATTATGCCCACACGGCCTCGTATCGGTGCATGAATTATCCCGGCACCGAACAGTTCGAGCTGATACCGGTTTTCAGTTCCATGGGGGCAAAAGGCCAGATTATCGACGAAGAAGCGCGAGCGATCGAAGAGGCCCATAAAGAGGCGATTAAACGCGGGTTCTCCATCCTGGCAGAGTGCTACGTTAAAAAAGATGGGCCGGCCGTTCTGCGAATTCTGCTCGATCCGAACGAGGCAATGCGGGTGCGCACCAAGGCTGTGGAAATGCTGGGTGACATCGGTGACATCGATGCGATAGAACCGCTGCGCAACCTCAAAGTCGGCAACCAAATTTTAGAAACCAAATTGCAGGAGGCCGTTGGTAAAATTCATGCGCGCAACTTCACGCGGGAGTGCCCGTTCTGCGCCGAAATCATCAAGAAAAGGGCTAAACTTTGCAAGCATTGCGGCAAGGAGGTTGCCGGCCTGTGAACCCCGTCAAACGCGAAGGTGGCAGCCCGCCAAAAGAAAGCAGGGAAATCGACGCCCGGCCGGTTTGCCCGGTTTATTGACGACGGGAAAATAAACAGGAGACTGGGGAAGGTCACAATTTTCAGGCTTGCGGCGGTAAGCGGCGTGCCACATTGACGTACTCGCAGTTGTAAGTCCGGAAGATCAGCCGCTCGCGCTCTAAACGTTCGGCCGGGCAGGCAATGAGCGTCATGTTTTTCAATATGTCGCAGGTTGCGTGCTTTTCCGGAATGGACCCGAGACCTTCACCGATTTTTTTGCCGCTGGTGGTTTCGAGTACCACGGCGGTCGTTCCGTCGGACACTACCGCGAAGGGAATTTGGTAACGCGGGTCGAGCAGGCGAGCCGCCGCTAAAATCTCCCGTTCACATGAGCCCAGTGACCCGGGAACGCATTTGATGGCCATAATTCGCTTTGTTCCTCCATCCACGCTGACCACCAGATCCACTTGAGACGCATAGCGCTCTTTACCGACATCGAATTCGATCTGTGCGTCTACCTCGATATCTTCCTTCGCATATCCCTTCCCGATGACCAGCAACCGTTCAACCGCCTGACGGTTCGACTCGGCCCCGATCTCGGGTACATCTCTGCCCGTCACAAAATCTTCGATCATGCGGTACGGCTTGAGAGTATCGGCCAAAATCGTCCTCCTATCTCTGGTTCATCAACGGTTTCTTGAGGGACACGGGCATCGATCATCAATCCCCACGAATCAACCCCCTATGGGCTCACTAAAAAATAAATTCGCGTTTTTTGGCGTTGAGGCGCCCGACCGGCAAGGCGCGAAAACGCAGGAATATCTGGATATTCCGAGTTTTCGCAACACAGCCGGACGGGATGCATCGGCGTCCAAAATGTGACGTTATTTTTGAGTGCGCCCTAAAAGTGAGGTTCCCGTCATTTCAGGCGGTTTCTCGATCCCCATGATGTCGAGAACCGTGGGGGCGATATCGGCCAAAACTCCCGGGCGCAGGTCGACTCCACGCCGGGAATCATCAACGAGAATAAACGGCACTGGATTGAGGGTGTGGGCGGTATGGGCACCGCCGCGTTCGTCGATCATCTTTTCCGAGTTTCCGTGATCGGCCGTGATCATCGTTACACCGCCCAGGCCGGCGACTCGTTCGACAATTTGCCGCACGCAACGGTCCACCGTCTCACAGGCTTTGACGGCGGCGCCAAGAATGCCGGTGTGGCCCACCATGTCCATATTGGCAAAGTTCAGCACGATCAGATCGTAACGGTTGGATGTCAACCGCTCGATGAGCGCCGCGGTGACCTCAGCCGCGCTCATTTCCGGCTTCAAGTCGTAAGTGGCCACCTCGCGCGGTGAGGGAATCAGACATCTGTCTTCGAACCGAAAAGGCTTTTCCTCGCCGCCGTTGAAAAAATAGGTGACATGGGCGTATTTCTCGGTTTCGGCAATTCGCAACTGACGCAGGCCGTTCAGACTGATGACCTCGCCGAGAAGGCCCGTGAGGCGCACCGGCGGGTATGCGACGGGCAGGGTTAATTTTTCGTCGTAGAGCGTCATACAGACATACCCGCAGAGGTTGGGGACCACCTCCCGCCGAAACCCGTCGAAATCCGGCACGGTCAAGGCACGTGTGATCTCGCGGGCGCGATCGGCCCTGAAGTTGAAAAAAATGACCCCGTCACCCTCGGCAACCATGGTCAAGGGGACATCATTTTCATCGGTAACCACCATCGGCTTTACGAATTCGTCGGTTTCTTCCCGCAGATAGGAATCAGTGACAGCCGCAATCGGGTCGAGGACCACGCGCCCCTTGCCCTGCACATAGAGTCGGTAGGCTTTTTCAACCCGCTCCCAGCGACTGTCGCGGTCCATGGCGTAATACCGTCCGCAAACCGTTGCGATCTTGCCACAACCGCCGGCATCAAGATGTTCCTGCAACCGGGTCAGATAACCAACACCGCTGTCAGGTGGGGTGTCGCGTCCGTCGAGGATGGCGTGGACGAAAACCCGCTCCAGGCCCTTTCGGTCGGCCATGTCGACCAGAGCGAGCAGGTGATCGAGTTGGCTG
>JAQAZR010000341.1:0-5676 GCA_032127235.1 Deltaproteobacteria bacterium | reverse complement strand
ACGGACTGGCCGGAGCCGTAATCCCGATGGTGTCACCCGGCCGCAACCGCGGGGGGACGAGAGGCGTGTGACATGGCCTATTCCCGCAAGAGTGTGTTTCACGACTTGACATGATACCGATTAAATGTTAGCTGATCAGCCTTGTTTTGTGTCGGGGCGTGGCGCAGTCTGGTAGCGCACTTGAATGGGGTTCAAGGGGTCGGAGGTTCAAATCCTCTCGCCCCGACCAAACTTTCCTGCATCAATTTTGCCCGTCAAAGATACCACAAAGAACCAAGTTGTCAATAAATAATTGAAATAACATAATAATATGTGGCAGAACGAAGATTGATCAATTGCGCAGGTGAGTGAAACGGTGGGTGGCGCTTCCGGAAGCCATCAGCTTGTTAAACCTCCCCTCCCGGTGGAGCTTCAGGAAGACGTCGACGACCTCCGGATCGAACTGGGTGCCCGCGCCCTGTTTTATGATCTCCAAAACCTGGCTTTCTTCCATGCGTTTGCGGTAGGCGCGATCCGAAGAGACGGCGTCGTAGACGTCGGCCACTGAGAGAATACGGCCCAGGATCGGGATTTCATCTTTGCACAGACCGTCCGGATATCCTTTCCCGTCGTAACGCTCGTGATGGCAGCGGATGATCTGGCGCTCCCTCTCCCAGAATCCGAGTTGTTCGACGATATTGGCGCCGATGACCGGGTGTTCCTTGATCTTGGCAAACTCTTCATCCGTCAGCCGTCCCGGCTTCAGCAGAATGTCATCCCGGATGCCGATTTTTCCGATGTCATGCAGGTGACCCGCAAACTTCAACGTGTCCAGCTCCTCGAGGGTACAGCCCATTGCTTTTCCGATTTCGATCGAAAAGGCGGTCACGCGGCTGGAATGCTGCTGGGTGTAACGATCTCTGGCCTCGATGGCATTAACGAAAGCGTAGAGCGTGGCAAAGAGGTTTTCGTAGATGTTTTCGTAAAGTGCAAGGTTTTCGATGGCGTTGGCGGCATTCTGGGCCATGAAGGAAAGATAGTAAAGGTCTTTTTCGGTGTAGGCGGCGCTATCGTTTTCAAGGGCGGCCATCAGCACGCCGAAAACGGTTTGTCGGATCTTGAGCGGCACCATCATCAGCGATCGTAAATCCTGCGGAATGTTGTGGGTCCCGTTGTTGTCGGAAACCAGCAGGGGAATCTCGTCGTCGGCAACCTCGAGGATCAGTTTCGATAGATCCGGCTGCACCGGAGCGTTCGGGTCGCCGATAGCGCGGTCGTAACCGGTCCCGCTCTCTGCGGCTTCAGCCGCGCCGCTTGGCGGCTTGCCGCAAACCGCGGCCGCGAAAAACGGTTTTCTGACGGAATCATTGACAATGAAAAAACAGGCCCGGTCCGAACGGGTTATTTCAACCGCCATGTCGACCAGGCGCTTGAAAACCTCGCTGCTGGACGAAATGATGGAGAAATCGCTCAGTATCCGGTTGAGGATATGCATCTCCTCGACTTTGACCGTCAGCTCGCGGTTGAGTTTCTCCAGTCTCTCTTTGCTTTCGACTTCCTTCTTGAGAAGCAGGTTTTCGACGAATAACCGGCGCTGGCCGAATACTCGCCGAACGCACAATTCCATTTGGCTGAGGTTGACCGGTTTGACAAGAAAATCAACGACACCGTTTTTAAGCGTCTGAATGGTGTTGTCGAGCGATGGATAACCGGTCATGATGATGACCGGCAGCGTGTTGTCAGACTTGTGGATGTGCTCGGCCAACGCCAATCCGTCCATTCCCGGCATGTTGATATCGGTAAAACAGCAGTCGACGCTTTGGTTTTCGAGGATATTGACGGCCTCAAGGCCGTTGCAGGCCGTCACCACCTGGTACCCCCGGCGTTTGAAATACTCGCTGGCGACATCGAGGATGCTTTCCTCATCGTCAACAAACAAGATGGTTTCTTGACCGGCCTGGTGCATAATACAGCCCTTTGAAATTGCAAGATATTTTTTGCAGCATACCGAAACGCGGATTGTCGCCGCACGAAACCGCGACGGGTGTTTATGGTTTTATCGGCAGTTTTCAGAAGTTCTGTAGCGAAGAATTGGTCCCCGTATGTCGCGCCTGTTTTTTAATTCCGCATCAGCGGGCCAACCGGACCATTTTTCCGGCAAACCTCTTTCCGTAAAACTTCTCCAGCTTGATGGAGCAGGCCGCCACATCCCTGATGCTGATGCCGGATTTAACCTGCAGCCTGTCCAAAAGATATACCGTGTCTTCGGTCGCAATGTTTCCGGCAGCGCCCGCAACGAAAGGACACCCCCCCATGCCGGCCAGTGCGGTATCAAACCGTGTGACACCGCACTCCAGGCCCGCCATCAGGTTGACCAGCCCGAGTCCGCGCGTGTCGTGCAGATGGAGGATCAGAGAGGTTTCGCCTGTTGCACGTTGCACCTCGGTGACCAGACGACGGATGGAAAGCGGATCGGCCATACCGGTGGTGTCGGCCAGTGCTAGCGCAGCGGCCCCTCGGTCAATGAACGCCCTTGCCATGTCCACCACCCGCTGCGGCGGGATTGCACCATCATACACACAGCCGAATGCGCACTGGATGCCGGCCCGCACATGCATGCCGTATTGTCGGGCCAGATCCACCATCTCCTGACCCCGCTGAAACGCTTCATCCAGCGGCATACCGGTGTTCTTGCGACTATGGGTGTCGCTGGCGGAAATGGATATTTCCACCTGCCGCAGACCGGCACGGCGAGCCCGTTCCAGGCCCGCACGGTTCAGCACCAACCCGGAAAGGTCGACATTCTCCCACACCGGAAGCGCCCGCAGCAGAGATTCGGCATCCGCCATTTGGGGCACCCGCTGCGGATGGACAAAAGAGGTCACCTGAATCTGCTTCAAACCGGCCGCAACCAGGCCGCTGATGATCTCGACCTTCAGGGGCGTCGGAATGATCTTGGATTCGAACTGAAAACCGTCCCGCGGCCCCACTTCGATCAAGGTGACCTGATCCGGGTAAGAAGGCTTCGCTGTAGGCTCAATCATCTCAGTCTCCGTCATTCGATCCGTTTTCACCGATGACGAGGATAGCACTTGTCATCGTGCGCTTTTTCGGACGCTTTTTCGATTCCATCCCCTCAATCCGCGGTTACCAGAAAGCACTTGACGCCGCAAGGCGTTATCCTTTAAAGCCTGATGGCTTGAGGGGTGATTGCAGGCTAAGGGTTCACTTAAAAATCTACATAAACCGATCGGTTCCGGGTTCTGGGTTCACCGTTCCCCGTTCAGGGTTGAAGGATTGAAGTCCTTCCTTGAACCGTTGAACCCTGGCTGAACCCTGCCCCCTTGTTTGACCGCTCAACCTATGTTTTACATAAAGGATGTCATGCCCGATATTTTACCGGATCGCTGCGATCGCCCGTTGACCATCTGCCTGCTGAGCTACCGCAGTAATCCGCACAGCGGCGGCCAGGGCGTTTACATCAAAAACCTGAGCCGCGCCCTGACGGATTTGGGGCACCGTGTCGAAGTCGTTTCCGGACCGCCGGAACCGCGGCTGGATGCCGACATCCCGGTACACCGCCTGCCCAGTCTGGACCTCTACGATCCCGTAAACCCCTTCCGGACACCTTCCTTAAAGGAGCTTCGACATCCCTTGAACCTCTTGGAGTGGCTGGGGGTTACGACCATGGGGTTTCCGGAACCGTTCCTGTTCGGCATCCGGGCCTGCCGCTTTCTGATGCCGCGCCTGCACCGATACGATGTCGTCCACGACAACCAGTGCCTCTCCTACGGGGTCTGGGCAATCGGGCAGAAGGCGCCGATCGTCGCCACCATCCACCACCCGATCAGTGTGGACCGCGACATCGCCGTCCGAAGCACCACCTCCGGCTGGCGCAAGCTGAAACAATGGCGCTGGTTTTCGTTTATCGGCATGCAAAAACGCGTGGCCCGAACCCTCTCACACTTGATTACCGTGTCGAACCGCGCGCGGAGGGACATCAGTCGTGGATTCGATATTCCTGCCGCTTGCGTCTCGGTTGTCCCCAACGGGGTTCGCAGTGAAGATTTTCATCCTCTGCCGGAGGTTGCCCGTGAAAAGGGGCGGATCATCGTCACCAACAGCGCCGACATCCCGCTGAAGGGGCTGCCCTTCCTGCTGCGGGCCGTTTCCGAGCTGACGGTATCGCGGGCGGTGCACCTGGTGGTTGTCGGTGAACTCAAACAGAACGGGACCGTCGCGAAGCTTATCGCAGATCTCGACCTCGGCAGCCGGATCACTTTCACCGGCCGGATCGACCCACCGGACTTTGTCAGGGAATACGCAAGGGCCAGCGTGGCGGTGGTTCCCTCGGTCTATGAAGGATTCGGCCTTCCAGCCGCCGAGGCGATGGCCTGCGGTGTGCCGGTGATCAGCACGACCGGCGGGGCCCTGCCCGAGGTGGTAGGCGATGCCGGCATCCTGGTCCCTCCCGGCGACACCCCAGCCCTGGTCAAAGCCCTCGCCTCCGTTCTGGACAATCCCGAAACCGCCGGTATCCTGGGTGCGGCCGGTTGCCGGCGGGTCAGAAGGCTGTTCAACTGGCAAAGAACGGCCCAAATGACCGCCGCCGTATACCGAGAGGCGATTTGTGATCACGGTCGACTTTAACCGGCTCTCGATCCGCCCCGGCCACCGCATTCTCGACATCGGCTGCGGCACCGGTCGTCACACCTGCGCCGCCTATCTGCAGCCACACGTCTATGCCGTCGGTGCCGATCTCAATGTTTCGGAACTGGGTGAAGCAAAGGATCGGTTGATGCTGCACGATCGGCTGGGCAGACACGGCAACGGCCGGTGGGGCCTGTGCGTCACCGACACCACCCGCCTGCCGTTCATAAACAATATCTTCAACCTGGTGATCTGCTCCGAGGTGCTGGAACACATCCGCGACCACCGACGGGCCGTGACTGAAATCGCGCGGGTGCTGCATCCAGGGTGCCCGCTGGTTGTCAGCGTGCCACGCTACTGGCCGGAAAAAATATGCTGGTCGATCTCGAAGGCTTACCGTCTCGCGGAGGGCGGCCATGTTCGGATCTACCGCAAAAGCGAGCTGGTCGACTTGCTGACAGCCGCCGGCCTGCGGCTATGGGCGGTTCATTGGGCCCACAGTCTGCACACGCCCTACTGGTGGTTGAAGTGCCTTGTGGGCCCGCAGCGAGAAGATCACCTGCTGGTCAATCTATATCACCGTCTTTTGACCTGGGACATCATGCACCAGCCGCAGATCACCCGTTTCTTCGACTGGCTGTTCAACCCGCTGCTGGGCAAGAGTCTCGTTCTTTATTTCAGAAAAGACTGAAAAAATTATTTCTTGCTGCGACCTTTACGCCTCAAGACCCCCAGGGTCTCCGTCATGGAAAGCTCATCGAATCGGCGGTCGTCCCTTGCCTGCCGATAGGCGGCGAAAGGCGCCTGTCCGCCCCGCGCCGTGTCAGTGAAGACATCGTGAAACAACAGATAGCCGCCCGGGATCAAATGGTTGGACCAAACCAGGTAGTCGGCCCGAACTGTCTCTTCGGCATGCCCGCCGTCGATAAAAACGAGACTGAGCGGCATGGCCCAGGCCCGGGCGGCAACGACCGAGGGACACACCATCGGCACGACGAACGCCTCGAGTCCGGCCCTTGCGATCGTGCGGCGAAAAGCCGGCAGCGT
>JAQAZR010000340.1:0-5543 GCA_032127235.1 Deltaproteobacteria bacterium | reverse complement strand
GGCGGCCAGACCTCAGGGTCGAACAGCCTGATCGGCGTCCGCCCGATGATCTGCCAACCACCCGGGCTTGATACCGGGTAGATGCCGGTCTGCCGTTGGGCGATCCCCACCGATCCCTGCGGGACGCGGGTCCGGGGCGTATCACGGCGCGGCGTGGCTATTTCAGCCGGCACCTCGCCCATATACGGAAAGCCTGGGGTAAAACCGATCATATAGACGTGGTAGGTCGTCGTTGAATGATATCGGATAACATCATCCGGTGTCATGCGATGGGTTTCCGCCAGCCAAGTCAGGTCCGGCCCGAAATCTCCGCCGTAGACAACCGGAATCCTGACGGTTTTGGGTTTGGGTATCCGGGACGGATCGGTGCATTCCATCAACCGAGCCGTGCTCGCCTTGAGGGCCGCAAGTGAAATTTTGAGGGGATCGAAAATGATCAGCAATGTGGCGTAACTGGGTATCAGTTCGACGACACCACCGAGCTTGCGGTCGATCAGACTGTAATAGAGCATCCGCACACGCTGGTTTACTTCGCGGCTGATGTCATCCCCCAGTTCTACAAGCAGGGAACGGTCCCCCATGACCCGGAATTTCGGTTGCTCATATTCCATAATTACAGGAAACTTTGCGGCGGGCGGATGTCGATCCCGGCCGCGGCCAGTGTCTCCCTTATCTTTCTGACCAGCTGCAGTGCCGCCGGGTTGTCGCCGTGAACGCAGATCGTATCGGCGTGAAGTGCGATGTCGGTACCATCGACACACGTCACCTTTCCGTCGGTCGCCATTTTGCGGACCCTCTGTGCCGCCAGGTCGTGATCTTTGATGACCGCACCGGGTGTTTTCCGCGACACCAAACTGCCGTCCGGGTTATAGGCCCGGTCGGCGAAAAACTCGAAGGCAATCCGGATCCCGTGGCGCGCGCCCATGGCCTGCAGTTCATCCCGGTCGGCTCCGCCGAGGACGAACAGAACCAGGTCCTTATCAAGATTGGCCAGCGCGGCCGCAACGGTTTCCCAGATGGCCGGATTTCGGACCGCCATGTTGTATAGCGCACCATGCGGCTTGACGTGCTGAAGCCTAACCCCTTCCGCAACTGCAAATGCCTGAATGGCACCGATTTGATAGGTGACGTAATCCCTGATCTCTTCCAGAGACACCTCCATGGTCCGGCGGCCGAAGCCCATCAAGTCCGGAAGCCCCGGGTGAGCCCCCACCGCCACCCCGTGGTCGCGGGCCAGGACAACGGTGCGGCGCAGCACCGACGGGTCACCGGCGTGAAACCCGCAGGCGATATTGGCGGAGCTGATCAACGGAATGAGTTCTTCGTCTATCCCGAGTTTGTAGTTTCCAAAACTTTCGCCGACATCCGAATTGAGATCGATTTGACGGGATGACATCGTGTCCTTCTCCTCTATCCAAAGCGAGCCGTACAATTTTATGGCACAAGTCAGGTAAAAATTCAAACCCGCAGATTATGCCAGCGGAAGCACGGTGGCCACATCGAGCGGCCGAAAGTTGTTAGCAATGGTTTAAATAGTCGAAGTACTGTTGGCGAGTCATTCCTGCGGATCGCGTATTCATACAAAAAATATCCTGTCAACTGGGCCTTTATATTTTGTTCTGGCACACTAAAAAAAGGGGCGGGAAATCATCCCCCAGCCCCCTGTTCAAATCGGCGGTGTGCACCGCATTCTTTAGCGCTTCGAGAATTGGAACCGTGCCCGGGCCCCACGCTGACCGTATTTTTTGCGTTCCTTGGCCCGCGGATCGCGTTTGACGAAGCCCGCCCGCTTCAAAGGTTGGCGGAAATCAGGATCGATCTGCATCAGGGCCTTGGTGATACCGAGGCGAATGGCACCCGACTGGCCGTTGACGCCGCCGCCCAAAACCCGCACCCTGACATCATATTTGCCGGAGGTGTTGGTGATGACGAAAGGCTGGAGCATTTCAGTTTTGGCCGATTCGAGCTTGAAGTAATCGTCGATCGGACGATCGTTGATGGTAACATCACCATTGCCGGGTTTTACCCATGTTCTGGCAATTGCCGTTTTTCGTCTTCCCGTCGCGTAATAAATTGTCTCCTGAGCCATGAATGTCCTCTTGTTGTAGACTTTAAGATAAAGGTTTTGACTGTGTTATCAGTCGTCGGCGTATTACAATACAGCCTTCGCCCTCTGGCCTTGCCAAAATCTTTATCTTAAAGCCTACCTTATTGGTTGAAGGCCGTTTTGGGCCGCACCGAATAGCGAGCCTACAGTTTCGAAGGTCGGTTAGAGCGTCCACACGTCGGGTTTCTGGGCCTCGTGAGGATGCTCACCGCCGGTGTACACCTTAAGTTTTTTGAAGAGCTTTCGTCCGAGCTTGTTCTTGGGCAACATCCCCTTAACGGCAAGACGCAATAGATCTTCAGGCCTTTTTTCGAGAAGTTTCCTGGCGGTGATCTCTTTGAGCCCGCCAATGTATCCACTGTGGCGATAGTAGGTCTTCTGATCCCATTTTCGTCCCGAAAGCGTCACCTTGTCGGCATTGACGACAATCACGCAGTCGCCTGTATCCGCATGCGGGGTGTAGATCGGTTTGTGTTTTCCCCTGATCCGGGCCGCCACCTGGGAAGCCAGCCTGCCCAGCACCGCGCCTTGCGCGTCGACCACCCACCACTTGCCTTCGTTTTCGGAATTTTTTGCACTGACGGTATATTTTTTCACGGGTCCTCGCTCCTGTCTTGAAGAATCGCAATAGCTAATAAATATTTTTACAGGTGTCAAGCTTATTTTTGGTTATTCTGTCCATGCATCATTGTGCCGACCCGACCGGCCGGCCTCTAAAGATGGCATCCGACAGGGTCATGCAACGTCAACCGTGCAAAAAAAAAGTGGACAAGCCTTTTACCGTCATGTTAGAGAACACCGGTCAAGAACATTAACGGAAAGGAGGTGGTCTATTGGGCAGCGTCATCAAGAAACGAAGAAAAAAAATGAGAAAGCACAAACATCGCAAGCTATTGGCCAAGACACGCCATCAGAGACGAAAGGGCAAATAATGTGGGTCTCACAGCGATTCTCTCTGATTACAAAAAAGCCACCGGTCGCCTGAAACAAGCGGTCGGTGGCTTTTTAACCGGCAACATCAGCGCTACTCGGGCAGCGATTTGAAATATTTCAAAAATTCCGAATCGGTAGACAGCACGAGCATATTTTTTTCGTCCAGTGATTCGCGGTAAATTTCGAGCGTGCGGACGAAGGAATAGAATGCCGGATCCACACCGAAAGCATCGGCGTAGATCCTCGTAGACTCGGCATCGGCTATCCCTTTTATTTCCTGGGCTTTCCGGTAGGCTTCCGAGGTAATCAGCTTCAACTCGCGCTCCTTGTCACCCCGTATTTTCTGAGCCTCACCCTTTCCTTCGGACCTGAACTTTTCGGCAATCTGTTTCCGCTCAGCGATCATGCGGTTATAAACTGACTGGCGCACCTCTTCGACATAGTTGATGCGCTTAATCTTGACGTCGACCAATTCGATGCCGAACTGGGCCAGCTTGGGTTGCGACTGTTTCAGAATGCCCTCGGTAATATTCTGCCGACCTATGCTGATCATCAGTGACGGCCGCCGCTGTTCCTTTTCATCTTCACGACCGATCTCGGTGGTGTCAAGTTCGCGGTTGCTGTTGCGAACCACTTCGATAAGCCGGTTGGAGGTGATGAAATTTCGCACCGCCGGGTCGATGATGTCGTTGAGGCGGCCGATGGCGTTGAACGGATTGTTGACGGTCTGAAAAAACTTCACCGGTTCGACAATCTTCCAGCGGGCAAAGGCATCCACATAGATGAAGGTCTTATCCAGCGTCGGAATCTGCCCCGGATCGCCATCCCAGTCTAGCAGGTTCTTGGGAAAGTAGTTCGCCGTCTGAATGAAGGGCACTTTGAACTTCAGCCCCGGAGATACTACCGGAGACCCGACAATCCGCCCGAACTGCGTTACCACCACCTGTTCGGTTTCGTTTACGATGTAAGCCGACTGATAGACGACAACGGCGGCAACCAGCAGAATAATTATAATTATCGGACCTTTTAGTTTCATTTTGCCGTCCCGTTTTGTGGTTGTTTGCCGAGGTTGAGAAGCGGCAGTAGGTTTTTCAGGTCGGAACCGACGATGTACTTATCCCCCAGTTTCGGGAAGACATCGCTCATCGTTTCGAGGTAGAGACGACGCCTGGTCACATCCTTGGCTCTGGCATACTCCTTGTAGAACGCCGTAAACCGGGCGGCATCACCCTTTGCGCGGTTGACGCGATCCAGCGCATACCCCTCGGCGGCTCTGACGGTGCGCTCCGCCTCACCCCGGGCGGCCGGTATGGCCTTGTTGTAATCCTCTCGGGCCTCGTAGATCAACTGTTCTCTTTCCTGGGTCGCCTGGTTGACCTCGTTAAAGGACGGCTGCACCGGCGCCGGAACGTTCGTCCGCTTCATTTCGATCGTAACGATGTGGAGGCCGGATTCGGCCAGGTCCATCTCCTTCTGCAGGAGTTCTTTGGCCTCGATAGCCATTTCTCCGCGCTTGTTGATGACCTCGTTGATGCTCCGGTCGCCCACGACCAGCCGCATCGTGGCCTCGGACATATCCACCAGCAGCCGAAGGACATCGCGCACTTTGAACAGGTAATTGTACGGATCCTTGACGCGGTACTGGACAATCCAGGGGACCACCGCCACATTCAGATCACCGGTCAGCATCAGCGCTACGGTTTCAGTCTCGCTGGAACCCAGACGCGAGCGGGCTGTATTACCGTCTGAGGTAAAGCCGAACTCTTCGATGCGGATGCCTTTTACGTTGACCTTGGTGACCCGCTCGATTCCGAGCGGCAATTTGAAGTTCAGCCCCGGCTGAGCAGACCTGACATATCGCCCGAAGAGCTGGACAATGCCGACTTCATCCTGTTTCACGGTGAAGATCGACGACCAGACGGCCACAACAACCAAAAGGATGACAATCAAAAACGGGCCGCCCGGAAATTTGATGTTTCTTATCTTTTGGACGATTTCATCCACATTCGGCGGCACACCGCCACCCATTTTCTGCTGCTGTTCTTTTAGCTTTTCCCAATCCCAACTCATTTTTTGTCCTGTCAACATGCCTTCCGAATCGACAGTGATGACCGATTCGAAAAAAGTGGTTTATAAAAATGCTGTCAGCGAACCCACATAAGCACCCAATTATAAATCCATATCCCTTTAAGTCAAGCGAAATTCGGAAAAACCGCGTGAGGCCGGTGGAATAGTTTTTCGACTGGATGACTTTGCGGTAGGCGCTTGCATCTCATAGAAATCGACGCTATAGACTTTACGATAAAGGTTTTGGACTGTGTAATCGGTCGTCGGCGTATAACGAGATACAGCCTCCTTCCTATGGCCTTGCCAAAATCTTTATCTCAAAGCCTGTGTAACGTTTGAAATGGGCTTATTCGCAGCCTGCCCTCCCGGTCACAGGCAACATGGTTTGAAAGAAATCGATGAAGGAAAAAAGAGAAAAGATCGATGCGGCGGTTCC
>JAQAZR010000339.1:0-5981 GCA_032127235.1 Deltaproteobacteria bacterium | reverse complement strand
CATCCACCGCAACACCGCCGCCAGAAAGATCTCCCGCCTGACCAAACAGGTCAATGCCGCCCGCAAGTGAAATATCGTCGCTCCAAAAACGGACGTTTTGGCGGGAATGTTCTGGATATCCCCTCTTTCCACCAAATTGCCAGAAACTGGAAGCCTCGGGAACGCTCGGCTAAAAACCCGAGGTCATGCGATTGTATATCGTTTCGGCCAGGAGCCTGGCGGCGCTGTTAATCGCCGCGCGCTTGTTGACATCCGTCGTTAATTTGTCGGCTTCGACCCTGTAAGGTTGACTTGCCGACAGCGCATCAGCCCGCCAGAGAACCTTGCCGTTCGTTCCTGTGAGGCGGGCCGCCACCGTAATGACCACTCGCCGTTCCGCACTGCTCAATTGTGTCCGCAGCGAAACGGTGTAAATCTGAACGCTTGAAATCACCCCGGAAAGCTCCGCGTCGGCGGTTTGCCGCTCACTCACCAGGACACCCTTCGGCCCAAGAGAGAGGAACTCATCGGTCAATTGAGCCGCCAGTACGTTCTCGACACCGAGCACGGAGGTGCGGTTGATAAAAATGGTAATGAAGACCCGCTTTACCTCGCCCGGCAATTCGCCGCCCCCTGAAAAACGATACCCGCAGGAGGCAATGGTGAAAACAGCCAGCATCACGATTCCGATAACTTTCCCGGGAATATCCAATTCGAACACCTGGCTCTCAAATGACGATATTGACGAGTTTTTTCTTCACAACGATCACTTTTTTGATCGGCCGATCTTGAATGAATTTTTTGACCCGCTCGTCAGCCAGCGCCTTTCTCTTGAGCGCGTCGTCGTCGGTATCGGCGCCTGTGTTAAAACGGCTCCTCAGCTTTCCATTCACCTGGACCACGATTTCGAGTTCATCTCTGGTCAATGCGCTTTCATTGAATTTCGGCCACGGCTCCTGAAGAACGCTGGACTCGTGGCCCAGTGCCTGCCAAAGTTCCTCCGCAAAGTGTGGAACGATCGGTGAGAGCAGCAGCACGACGGTGTCCATGGCAAAGCGCATGGTCGCAATGGTTGTAGCGGAGGCCCCGCCCGGTTCGAAAACCGCCATCGTGTTGAAGAGTTCCATAACCGCACTGATCGCTGTGTTGAAGTGGAACCGGTCTTCGATATCTCTCGTAACGCGCTGTATGGTCTCGTGGATCTTGCGGTGCAGGTCGCGGGCGGAATCTTCGAGAAGGTCGGGACGGCCGTCGAACGGTGACGCCGCGTTTACCATGTCGATCCAAAAGGTAAAGAATCGCCATACACGGGTCAGGAAACGGTAACCGCCGTCGACTCCCTGTTCGCTCCATTCCAAATCCCTCTCCGGCGGCGCTGCAAAAAGGCAAAACAAACGGGTCGTGTCGGCCCCGTATTTTTCCAGGAGCACATTTGGATCGACCACGTTTTTCTTCGATTTGGACATCTTTTCGACGCGACCGACGGTCACCGATCGACCGCATTTGGCGCAGCACGGCGCCCCGGTTTTGTCATCGACCTCTTCCGGTAGCAGAAAACCGTGTTCGCCACAGACGAATGACTCCTTGCACACCATACCCTGGGTCAAGAGGCGGGTAAAGGGTTCCTTGTAATCGACCAGGCCCAATTCACGCAGCACGCGGGTGTAGTAGCGCGAATAGAGCAGGTGCAAAATGGCGTGTTCGACTCCACCGATGTACTGGTCGACCGGCATCCAGTAATCCACGGCATCCCGCTTGAACATCCCCTTGGCATAACGCGGGCTGCAGTAGCGTTCGAAGTACCAGGAAGATTCGACGAAAGTGTCCATGGTGTCGGTTTCACGCCGGGCACCGGCATGACCGCATTGCGGGCAGGAAGTGCGGATGAAGCTGTCCAGAGCCGGCAGCGGCGAACGACCACCCTCCAGCAGGTCGGCATCTTCCGGTAGAAGCACCGGCAAAGCCGTTTCAGATACCGGCACGATCCCGCAGTCCGGGCAATGGATCATCGGAATCGGCGCTCCCCAGTAGCGCTGTCGGGAGATGCCCCAGTCCCGCAGACGGAAACTGACTGTCTTTTTGCCGATTTGATGTTTTTCGAGATACTTGGCAATCTCGTTCTGGGCTCTTTTGTTTCCCATCCCGTCGAAGGGCCCCGAGTTGACCAAGATACCATCACCGACGTAGGCTTCGGTCATGCTGTCTTCGTCGAGCTCGCTATCAAGGGGCTTGACCACCACAATGACCTCCAACCCGTATTTTTTGGCAAACTCGAAATCGCGCTGGTCGTGTGCCGGTACGGACATCACGGCGCCGGTACCGTATTCCATCAGGGCGAAGTTGGCGGTGAAAACCGGCATCCGCAGCCGGGTCATTGGATTGACGCAATAGGCGCCCGTAAAGACCCCCTCCTTTTCGTAGCTTTCAACGGTCTTGGCGGAACGGTCCTGAAGCGCCATCCGATCGACAAATTCGGCCACTGCCTGTTCCTGAGGCGTGTTTCGAGAAAGCTTGATCACCAGCGGGTGTTCGGGAGCCAGGACCATGAAGGTCGCCCCGAATACCGTATCCGGCCGGGTCGTGAAGACGGCTATGTCGCGCTCTTTCTCATCGGCCGGATTTTCGATTTCAAATCGTATTTCGGCGCCGACGCTCTTGCCGATCCAGTTCTTCTGCATCGTGATCACTTTTTCTGGCCATCCCGGGAGTCGATCACAGTACAGCAGAAGATCATCGGCATAATCGGTGACACGGAAAAACCACTGCCAGAGCTTTTTCTGGCGCACAGGCTTACCACAGCGCCAGCACAAGCCGGCCTCCACCTGCTCGTTAGCGAGCACCGTCTGGCAGGGGTCGCACCAGTTGACGAAAGACTCCTTGCGGTAGGCCATGCCGCGCGCGTACATCTTCAAGAACAGCCACTGCTCCCAACGATAATACTCCGGTGTGCAGGTGGCGATCTCACGGTCCCAATCGTAGCTGAATCCCATGCGTTTCAATTGCTTGCGCATGGTGGCGATATTATCATAGGTCCAGCGGGCCGGGTGGCTCTTGTTGGCGATGGCGGCATTTTCAGCCGGCATGCCGAAGGCATCCCACCCCATGGGGTGCAGCACATTGTAGCCGCGCATCCGCATGTAGCGGGCCACGACATCACCGATAGTGTAGTTGCGCACGTGGCCCATGTGAATCTTACCGGAAGGATAGGGAAACATTTCCAACAGATAGTACTTCTTCCGTTGGGGCTCTTCCTTGGCTCTGAACAGACGGTTATCCGCCCAGTATCTCTGCCACTTGGCCTCAATGGTTTGCGGGTTGTATTTTTCATCTACCATGTATCGTTTCCTCGCATCAGCAAAAACGGCTAAAGGTGATATTATTTTTAAGTGAGCCCTCACCTGCCGCACATCGGCCGAAGCGACTATCCGCCAAACGACCGGTTTTATTTCATGTCACACTATATGCGAAATATCAAGGTAGAGCCGTATATTATTCCTCAAAAATCGTTTGACTTGTCCGCTGCAATTTCATACTCTGATAATTTAAAAATTTTGACCTGTTCCGGCGATACGCCAATTATGGCGTCTGGTGTTGAGGGTACATGCACAAACCCGTCGCGGCATGTTT
This sequence comes from Deltaproteobacteria bacterium, assembly GCA_032127235.1. Classification (GTDB taxonomy): domain Bacteria; phylum Desulfobacterota; class Desulfobacteria; order Desulfobacterales; family SG8-13; genus JARFQH01. The sequence continues at coordinate 2,375 of JAQAZR010000339.1, read as the reverse complement.
TGCCCCCAACCATCGCAACGGGAAGGCTGATATCCAATCCGTATCCCGCCCCCCACAATCCGGAAATTGACGTAAAATAAGCGATTATGCAGGAAAAAGAGACATCAATGAACAGCAAGATTCTTATAAATGCCGTTGACCACGAAGAGTGCCGGATCGCAAGGGTTACCGACAGCAAGCTGGAGGAGTTTCACATCGAAAGCGCTTCGCGGGAAATAACCCAAGGCAACATCTACAAAGGTATCATCACCCGCCTCGAGCCCAGTCTTCAGGCGGTATTTGTCGACTACGGCGCCCAACGACACGGGTTTCTGCAGAAAAACGACATCCACCGAGATTATTTTCATGACAGCCCCAACGGAGATCTGTCCCTGAACGCGATCGTGAAAAGGGGCCAGGAGGTTCTCGTCCAGATCACCAAGGACCCGATTGCCCAGAAAGGGGCTATGCTGAGCACGTTTATTTCCCTGCCCGGCCGTTACCTGGTGCTGATGCCGGGCAGTGACTCCCGCGGCATATCCCGCAAGATCGAAGACGAAGAGGAACGCCAGCGGCTCAAAGAGATTATAAACAGCCTCAAACTGCCGGAAGGTTTCGGCGTGATCGTGCGCACGGCCGGTGCGGACTGCAACAAAACCCAACTCAGCAAAGATATCAACTACCTGATGCGCCTTTGGGAGAACATCAAGGCCAGCGTCGGTCAAGAACAGGCCCCGGCTCTACTCTACAAGGAACGCAATCTGGTATTGCGCTCCATCCGTGATTCCTTCAACGCCGATGTCACGGAAATTTTAATCGACGATGCGCCGGTGTTTAATGAGGTCAAAAATTTCATCAAGATCATCTCCCCCAAGCATTTGAAAATCGTGAAACTCTACAAGGGCGACCGACCGCTGTTTACAAAATTCCAGCTCGAAAATCAGATCGCCTCGATTTTCGACAACCGGGTACCGCTTGTGTCCGGTGGTTCCATCGTCATCGAGCAAACCGAGGCCCTGGTGGCCATCGACGTCAACTCCGGCAAAGCGACCCAGAAAAAATCGATCGAGGAGACGGCCTTTCAGACCAACTCGGAAGCCGCTGAAGAAATTACCCGTCAATTGAGGTTGCGGGACCTCGGCGGCCTGATCGTCATCGATTTCATCGATATGAAGGACATAAGGCGCCGGGCTGAAATCGAACGCGCCATGAAAACATTCATCAAATTGGACAAGGCCCGTATCAAGATCGGCCGCATCAGTGGATTCGGCCTTATGCAGATGTCGCGACAACGCATCCGGCCCTCAATTGAATTCAGCAGCTACGTCCCATGCAAAAACTGCCAGGGCAAGGGGGTCACCCCTTCCACTGAGACCCTGGTGTTGAGCTTCCTGCGCAAACTGCGTCTGGAAACGTTGAAAGCGGATGTAACCAGCGTCAAAGGCGTGGTGCCGCCAGAGGTTGCGAAGTACCTGCTGAACAGAAAGAAAAAGGAAATCCTGGACCTCGAGATGCGACGCAGCCTCAATATTGTCATCGAGGGAGACAGCACCATGGCACCCGGCGACTGCGCCATTCTCTGCAACTGAAGCGACTCCGGCGCGTTGCGCACACCAGCCGAAAAAAGGCCTTCAAATGAAACTGAGAGTCGCCTGACCGCTCAATGCCCAGGCCAGGCTGTCGCGGCGTCGCAGTTGACACCCCGACCCGGTTACTGTATCAGAAAGGCGCCGCATACGATACCCAGGCGGATTGATCCCGGGTAATGATCAGATGCATCGGCAATTTGGAAATGACGAACCCGAGGCATTCTTGCCTGTCGATCACCACAAATAAATAAATGAAGCCGCGTTCACTGTGAACTCGGCTCAACCGTACACGGGTCTGCCGAAAGCAAACGCCGGCAGGAATCCGGTTAATTTGCGTGCCAACGCAGTGAGGAGGTTCGATCTTGTTTGGAATCGCTTATGCAATGGGTCAAGGCGGCGGGGCCGCCGGTAACGGAGCAGCAGGATTCACCGGCTTTATACCGCTGATTCTGATGTTCGTCATCTTCTATTTTTTGCTGATTCGCCCTCAACAGAAAAAAACCAAAGAACACCGCGAGATGATCGCAACCCTGAAAAAGGGCGACCGCATCATAACCAGTGGCGGCATTTACGGCCGAATTACGGGTTTGGACGATTCAACGCTGACAGTCGAAATTGCGGACAAGGTCCGGGTCAAGATTGCCCGTGGAAATGTCGGCGGCAAGGTTCAAGCCGCAGCGCAGGAACCGGTTGAGAAAAAGACCTGATCCCCCGGCTGCCGGTCGATCCGAAACAGCGTCCCTCTGCGGATTCTCGGGAAACACCGCTCGGTTTCAGATTCGAGAATCCGCAATTTTACACGACGAC
>JAQAZR010000338.1:0-4370 GCA_032127235.1 Deltaproteobacteria bacterium | reverse complement strand
GCCGCCTTACGGTGGTTGCTTGCCCTCGTTCTGATTTGCTGCGCCGTCACTTCCATTCACGCCCAGGAAACGATTGAAACCAAATCAGTCGGGGAGAACACGTTCACCGGGACGCAGCAAACTGCCAGCGATAAGCTCACGATCGCACCCGTCCTTACGAACAGCCCGCGTAACACGCTCAAATCTTTTCTGCGCCTTAGAGACGAGCTGGAACAGACCTTGCGACACTATTGGTCGGATAAATCCCCTGAGCTTGCCGATCAGCTGAGCGTGATTAAATCTAATTTCATCGAGCTGATAGACCTGTCTTTTGTTCCGCAAAAGTCTCGCGGTGAGATCGGGGTCGACACAACTGCATATTTGCTCGACATCCTCGGACGTGTCGAATTGCCTGACCTTGAAAGCGTTCCTCACGAGAAGCCCTTCGACGGTGATGAGTTACCTGCGCATTGGCGCATCCCCGGCACCCCGATCCAGATCTACCGAATCGATGAGGGACCGCGTGAGGGAGAGTTTCTGTTCAACGAGCGCACGGTTATCGTGGCGCCGAATTTCTTCAGACGTATTAAAGATCTGCCCCTGCAAACGTCTTTGCCCATCACTAGCTGGCACCGCACAATTCCGCAGTTCACCGGACCGATGATCCCGGCGGCGGTGCTCAGGAACGTACCACAGAGTATGAGCGATTTCTGGTTAGGGACACCAAAATGGAAAGTCGTTGCGGTAATTCTGGTCAGTGTTCTCGCAGTTCTCCTGCTGTTCGTCTTTCACCGCGTGATCAACCGCCGCAAAACCGACAATCGGATCGGCTTCTTGCTGCGTCGTCTCCTGACGCCCATCGCAATCCTTGTGCTGGGTTGGAACCTCCAGGACTTCATTCAAAACCAAATCAGTGTTTCAGGAGCATTTTCGACCGTGGTTGTCGTAACGGCAACCATTTTGATTCATGCCGGCGCGATCTGGTTTTTATGGCTGGTGATGCTCGCCTTTTTCGAGTACATCGTCCAGGCACGAAATATCCCCGAAGATAGCTTCAACGCGCATCTGTGGCGCCTCGGTGCCCGTACAATCGGGATCGTGGGCGGCCTGATGATCATCGGTCAGGCAGCACAGGAGCTGGGGCTGCCGCTCTATAGCGTTGTGGCTGGCCTGGGTATTGGCGGTTTGGCAGTAGCGCTTGCGATTCGTCCGACTCTCGAAAACCTGATCGGAGGCATTTTGCTCTATTTAGACCAGCCTGTACGGGTCGGGGATTTCTGCTCTTTCGATGATAAAACCGGCACTGTCGAAGCCATCGGCGTGCGCTCGACCAAGATCCGGGCGCTCGATCGCACTTTGATCACGATTCCCAACGCCGCCCTCGCAGACATGCAGTTGATCAACTGGGCGAAATGTGATCGGATGCTGATCAACCCGACCATCGGCCTACGCTACGAGACCGAAAATGATCAATTGCGCCATGTGCTGGTGAAGTTTCGCGAGATGCTCCATGCCCATCCTAAGATCCACTCCGATACGGTGCGCGTGCGCTTAGCAGGCTTCGGTCAATCCTCCCTCGACATTGACGTCCGGATATATGCACTGACCCGGGATTGGAACGAATTCTTCGCCATACGCGAAGACGTCTTGCTACGAATGAGCGAGATAGTTAAGGCGTCGGGGAGCAGCTTTGCTTTTCCTTCACAGACCCTCTACATGGGACGTGACGGCGGACTCGACAGTGAGCGTGGTGAGGCGGCTGCGAAAGAGGTTCAATCTTGGCGTAGAGCCGGCAAGCTGCCGTTTCCAAGACTTGCGGCCGGCAGAATGGAGCAGCTCGAAGGGACCCTCGACTATCCGCCGCTGGGTTCGGTCGAGGCCGGCACTCTTGAGTCTCAGGTGTGGGAAACATCCGAACAGCTCTCCGCCAAGGAGGACGAAGAAGAGGAGAGCGATCGCAAATCGCCATCGCAAAAACGTGTAGACGATTCGTAGGTCGGACAGTTAAAATTGGTATCTGAAAGGAAACCCACCGTGAAACCTGTCGTCGCTTTCCTCGCTTTGGTCCCCCTGGCCGCCGGCTGGCTCTGCGGTCCTTCGGCCGCAGACGAACAGCTGGCAGACATGCATGTCATCGACTGGCACGCCCATGTTGCCGGCTTGGGCTACGGTGGCTCCGGCGCATTCATCAACGAGCAGATGCGCAACAATTTCCGGTTCCGGTCGAACAAAATGAACGGCTGTCCGGACGCTGCCGCATGATCACGCTCGAAAATTAGAAACTGTCAGAGCGCTGCACTCTTAGTGCCACAGAAAAGAACCGGCGGTCGTCCCGGGAGTGGGCCGGGCGAACTCGAGGCCGGCGAGAATTTTCGCGATATTTAACACTTCCTTTACATCCCACGAAAACAGGCCAATCGCCTTCCGGATCGCGAGGCCTCATTCGTCTAGAAATATCAATTTATATCAATTTATTGTGTCAATAATCGGCCGACTTGACTTTTGGCACAAATTTTGTTTCCCATAGATCCGGGAAGCGGCACATTTCAACCGCACGACTCTGGTCCCGGGTGGTACAATTTTATTTCCAGATAATTGGTACAGTTTTATTTCCTGATTGACAGCCGTCGCTTTTTTCACTATCGCTGTGTCCATATCGTTTTCGGAACCAGCACCGTGACACCAACATTTTAAACCCATCGAATGAGGTTCTTATGTCTAATCTAGTAGCGATCGAGTTTCACGACGAGCACACCGCTTTTGCCGTGCGGGCGGAATTGGCCATGATGCAGAAAGAGTATCTGATCGACATGAAGGACGTTGTCGTGGTCACCAAGGATGAAAAGGGCAAGGTCAAGCTGCACCAGGCGGTCAACCTGACCTTGACGGGAGCGGTGGGCGGCAGCTTCTGGGGCATGCTCATCGGCATTCTCTTCCTGAACCCCCTGCTGGGCGCCGCCGTGGGCGCCGGCGCCGGTGCGCTGAGCGGCAAGCTGTCGGACATCGGCATCGACGACAAGTTCATGAAGGAGTTCAGCAAGGACTTCACACCCGGCGCATCGGCCTTGTTCGTGCTCTTTCGCCACGCCACAGGTGACAAGGTCCTGGAACGCCTGCAAAATTTCAAAGGCAAAATCCTGAAGACATCGCTTGCCATCGACGATGAGAAGCGGCTGCGGCAGGTACTCGAAGGATAACCAAATCACGCACCGGCGCTGCCGGGGATCGGAAAGGAGTTCTGCCATGCTGGAAACCCTGACGGAGAGTATGCAGTCATCGCGAAGCGAAAGCCTGGCCAAGGCCTTTTCGCGCTGGGGTTGGAGCGGTTTTTGGGCCCTGGTGGGGATGGGGGCGCTCCCCCTCATCATTATGCTCTACACGTTTGTCTTTTCGGGCACTCCTTCCGGCAGCTCTCGGTCCGGGCTGCCGCTGGTGCATTTTCTTTCGACCCTCGGATTGCTGCTTTTGGTTTTTCTGACGGTGTGGTTCTATCGGTACACGCGCATTGCCAAGCGTATCCAGGACCCCGCGAGACGGCCATCCGAGTCTTCCCTGCGCCGCACCGTGTGGACCGGCGTGGTGGCGACCAACCTGGCCATCCTCTTTTCCATGCTCGTCCTGTTGTTCGAGGTGGGCATGCTGCTGTTTTATTTCCTGTCGGCGCCACAGGCGGGTCTACCAACCGTGCAGACGACCGCCGAGGTTGCCAGCTGGGTATCGGCGGTCGACATGATGAACCTGATGTCGGTGATCCTGAGTCTCGGGGGCGAGATCTTCGCCCTGATCTTCGGGCTTCTTCTTCTTTTTCGGACCCTGCAGTTACCGGCGCAATCGACCAAGGGGTCGGAAGCGCACAAATAGATTCTCCGCAGGATGAAAGCCTAAGCGAAAATGCTGGTTTGGTCGGGAGCAGCATTTCAGGTGACCGATCATCCTCCGGGCCGGCAGGTTGATCCGGGAAGAAGCTCATGGTCAACTGGCGACATTACTCTTCCATTACGAGATCGACAGAGTTGATTGAGAGGTCGCCATGACCCGTTTCAAAAACGGTTTACGTCTCCTCCAACGACAGGGCCTTGCTGGCCAGCCGCATCCTCAATCGGGGCCGACGCCGCGGTGAAAGCACCCTGAACCCGAGGCGGCTGGACTCAGCCGTGCGCGTGTTGCACCATGATCCGGCCGGCGAGGGGGTCACCGTGGTGGATGTGATGCCGGTAAACCGCACACGCAATTTTCACAATTTCAGCCTGGAAACCCCGGAGTTTTTCGACGATTTGTTTCTGCGGCTCACCAACGCCGAGACGCCGCACAGCCGCCGGATCTACCCGGTCGAAGCGCCCAACGGCACGATATACTGGATCCTGACGCGGGGCCGCTAACAGGGATGACCC
>JAQAZR010000337.1:0-5734 GCA_032127235.1 Deltaproteobacteria bacterium | reverse complement strand
TATCGGCGGCTCCGGCGACTTCATCCGCAACGGCGCCATTTCCTTCATTGTCACACCGAGCACCGCCAAGGAAGACCGAATATCCGCCATCGTGCCAATGGTAACCCACGTGGATCATTCGGAACACTCGGTGGATGTCGTCGTCACCGAACATGGGCTGGTCGACACACGCCCGCTGACCCCGCGCCAAGTGGCCGAACAGGTCATCAAAAAATGCGCCCACCCGGCTTATCGTGACCTGCTCTGGGATTATTTCCAGCGCGCCGTCCGGGAAACCGGCGGTCACGAACCGCATCTTTTGGGAGAAACCTTTTTCATGCACCGGCGGTTCAAGGAAACCGGCGATATGCGGGTCGGTTAGGGTTCACGTTACGTAAACAAGCATATCTTACACGTCTTGGCGTATTTGAGAAACTCTTCCGCGGTCCAGACGACAACGCCCTCGATCAGTTTCTTCTCGTCGATCTCCATCATGTCCACCGTCATCTTGCAGGCGATCAGCTCGACACCCTCGATCTGGGCCATTTCCTGCAGGTCGGCCAGGCTCGGGATGTTGGCCTTTTCGATCTTTTTCTTCATCATCCCGGTGGCCAGGCTCACCATTCCCGGTATGGCCCCCATGACTCCCGCTGGAAAGAATTTGGCGCGGTCGAAGCCGCCCTCCATGACCAGGTTGAGTCCCATGAAGGAATAAAAAATTTTACTTTCCATCCCCTGCCGGGCGGCATTGATCCCCAGCACCAGCGAGGGATAGGCCCCGTCGAGGGTGTCCTTCACACAAATAAACGACGCTCTTTCCTTTTCCACGGTCATGATTCGGGCTCCTTTCATTTTTTTCTTTTGGATTACCAATCGTTCGCCACTACACGGAAAAGCGGGAACGACAGCGCCTGCTTCAAGGCCTGTCCGCAGTTTCGTAAATGGCCTGGCCGCGGGAAACAAAAGAAATCCCCTGCTGCATATTGGTGCCGATCATCACCCCTTCCAAGATGGGTGGGTTGACTTTCGAAGCCGCCCGCCATTCGACAATGAACTTAGCTCCCGAACCGCCGCTTTTGTCCGATTCGCCGACGACGTATCGTATCGACGCCAACGGGCCGAGCTCAGCCGGTTTTTGCAGATATCTGCGCAATAGCTTGCCGTCGGAATCGAAATAATCGACGGCGGTGAAGGTGATGGCATGTCCGGGATCGGTGTTGCGGACACTCAGGATCGCGGTCAGAAGAAACGGGTTCTCCCTGTCGCCGCTGTAGATATGCGAGTAAATCGGTACATACACTTTTTGGCCCTGTGAAAGCTCGTCAGCCGACACCGACTGAACGGTTATCGAGGTCCAGGCAACGGCCAACAGACAGGCAAACCATGCCACGGGACCAATCGGACGCACATGTCGTCTCAAAGCGTGTCTCCTTTCTGTCAGTCGCAATCAACCCTGTCCGATCTATCTCTTCGAAGCGTTGGCCAACTGGGCACGCAGCTTGTCGGCTCCGGGATTGTGAACGTCTTTCTTTTCAAAGACATCCACCGGTCTAACCGGCTGGCCGTAGTAAACCTGGTTATAGTCGCTGCTGACCGAGATCACGGCCCCATCCAGCGCGGCACCGATAAATGCCCCCTTGGAACGGGCAAAGGAGAGAAAATCCGCACTCAAATTCGGTGCCGTAGCCCCTTCGGCACCGATTCCCACCGGGCCGGCGACGGCCGACACACCGCCGCCGAGCTTGAATGTAGAAGTGTACAACGATTCGATGCCGCTCTGGGTCATGACCATCATGACCACCTCGGATGAAGAAGCGCCGAATTGCACCCCCAGGCTACCACCGCCGATTGCGTAAAAAGCCGGACCGCTCCAGTCGTTGGTCCTCGGGTCGCGCACCATCAAGAGCCCGCGGCCCCCCGACCCGCCGATCCAGAACGCCGCCTTGAAAAGCGACGGCATGATCAGGACACCCTTGGCATAGCGGAGATTGTTCCTCAAGTACGTCATCGTTTGATCGTTTAGAAACTCGCTGATGGTCAGGGACGCCTGGTCTACAAGCACCTGCTGGTTATTGTCCTGCGCTGTTGCCGGGATGCAGAAGACCGTAGCAAAAGCAACGATCAGAGCCGTCAAGGGCGTTAGAAACCGGAACAGTGTTGATTTCATTCGCTTTTCTCCTACTCGGATTCAATTCGGTTATTTCATCTGGTCCCACCAATCGCCTTTTTGAAACCACTGATCTTTCAAGCGCTCCAGCGTGCCGTTGTCCTGCAGCGACGTCAGAAAATTACTCACCAGATTCATAAAAAGTGCGTCGTTGGCCGGCAGTGCAATGCCGATCGGTTCGTAGGTTAAGGGGGCTACGACGGCCAATAGACCTTGATCCGGATAACGGGCCACGCTGATGAGGCAGATGGGCTGATCGGCAACCATGGCGTCCACCCGGCCGTCGATGACCATTTTGACGGCCTCGTCATAGTCTTGAGCTGGAGCGAATTGAGCCCTGGGCGTAACCGTTCTGACAAAATCCGCACTTGTGGACCCCGCAAGAGCGGTGAGCCTGATCTCTGCAAGGTCAATGGCGTCCGGGTCTTTTATGGCGGCGAGAGTAGCTTGCCGGGTCAGCAGACCTTTACCGGATATGAGATAGGGCCCCACAAAAGCCACTCGGCGGTTACGGTAGGCCGTCATCGTCATGCCGGAGATGACCATGTCCACCTTACCGGCTTCGAGCGACGGCAACAGGTCTTTAAAGGCCATGGGTTCCAGCCTGAGATTGACTTCCATGGCATCGGCGAGGTAACGGGATAGATCGGCATCCAGGCCGATGATCTTTCCGTCTTTAGTCGTCATGTTCAGCGGCGGCATACCGGCGGCGGTACCGACCACGAGTTCACCGCGCTGGCCAATGCGGTCAAGGACGGGTGACGGCGTAGTGAGAACGAATGTTCCCAGGTTGTGTTGTGAACAGGCGAAAAAGACAATCGATACCAGCACCGCAAAGATCGGAAGGCCTACCTTTTTCATCTTTTGCTTCTCCTCGAGTTGACCGCCAAGGACAGACGATGACGACGTCAGGTGATCAAACACTTGTCCGAAGATGGGGCTAATGCCCCGAAATTGCACCTACTATATGAGCCATCGCCGCGGCTGTCAAATGAAAAGCCCGACCCGCCTTCTCACCGGTGAAAGATCATTCGCCAAAGCCATTCAGGCCTGTTCAAAGGGAGACGGATTGAAATCCGTTTCCGTCTGTTGTATGGTCATCCCCGCAAGACAGACGGGAACGATCGAATGACATCGACGACCATCTGGACTAAAGTGGGACAGTGTCGTCGGTCTGGGAGAAGAAAGATGAAAATGGATTACCCGAAAGCGGCCGATCTGACGGTGACCTTGTCGGACAATTCGACCAAACGGCTCAGCGAGTTCTGGCAAGAGCGGCCGCTTGTGCTGGTTTTCTTGCGCCACTTCGGCTGACCGTTTTGCCGCGAGCAGGTGGCGCAGTTGCGCCGGGAAAAGCACCGTTTCGCCGAAGCCGGTGTGCAAGTTGTCCTGGTTGGGATGGGAACACCCACCGAATCCAGTGCCTTTGCGGCAAAATACGATGTCCCCTTCCCGATTGTTTCCGACCCCGGCAAGATGATGTACCGAACATTCGACCTTAAACGGATGGCACCGTGGGGATTTCTTGCACCGGAAGTCGTTTTGAAGGGGGTTTCGGCCATGGCCCGGGGTCATCACATGGAATTGCCCCAAGGCGATGTCCGCCAACTACCAGGGGTGTTTGTGATCAATACCACCGGAGAAATCGTTTTCAGCCACTACGCCGCCGACCCTGCGGACCACCCGTCTGTGGCGCTTATCCTCGAGGCGATGAAAGCGGCCGGATAAGGTCGCCTGATCAATCAATCAAATTAATTGTCATGAACTCGCTCTTGACCAAAAGGGTTATATATATGAGCAGCAAACTGGAATCAACGGAACAGCTTCAGACCGAGGTTCAAAAACTGCGCCGTCAAGTTCGCGCAGCCGAAGAAAGGTGCCAACGGACGGAGGCGGTATTGATGGCGACCGAAAAGCGCAATCGTCTTCTGGGCGACAGTGCCCCGTTCGGCATTTTCGTCGTCGACACAGCGGGACGTATCACCGGCTTTAACCGAAAAATGGCGGAAATGCTGCAGTGGCCCGTCCAGGGAGGGCTGCCGGAAATAAATATAACCGAATTTCAGAAATTTATCGAGGCCGGCATCACCAATGATTTTCGCCGCTGCATCGAAAATAAAACGCTCGTTATCAAGGCCTATCCGTGTGTCGCTGCCGGCGGCTCAGACGACAACTGCCTGCACCTGCGCTTTAGTCTCTGTCCCGTGCTCGATAACGACGGATCGGTTACCGAAGTTCTGACTTTCGTCGAAGACATCAGCGATTTAAAGCTGGCGGAAATGGCGATCAGGGAAAGCGAGGATCGATACCGTTTGTTGTTTCAGTCTACGCCGATCGCCTTGATCGAAAGAGATGCCTCCCGTCTCAAAGCCTATCTGGAAGAACTTCGGCAATCAGGGATTCACGACTTCAGTGCCTATCTGCAGGAGAACCCTCAAGAGGCACTCCATTGCGTGGGAATGATACGCACAGTCGACTTCAATGAAGCCTTCATGAAATTGATCGAAGCCAAGGACCGTGATGAACTGACCCAAGGGCTGATGCCGGTCCACCCTTCGGAGGTCAACCGTTTTGCGCGTGAAGTCATCCTGATGATCGCCGAGGGGAACCTCGCGCAGGAACGGGAAGAAACCTTTCTGACCCTGAAAGGCACTAAAAAAAGTGTATTGGCGAAATCCCTGATCGTTACCGGCTATGAGGATACGCTTGCACGGATTGTCATTTCTCTGGTGGATATCAGCATACGCAAACAAGCCGAGGAGGCCTTGAGGGCCAGCGAAAAGAATTTCCGTGAGCAGGCCATGCGCGACATATTGACCGGGCTCTACAACAGGCGCTACCTCTACCGATCTTTGGCGGAGTTGATCGAGGCCGGCAAAAACACCCGCTCACAGCTGTCTCTCATCTTCCTGGATCTCGATTTCTTCAAGAACGTGGTGGACGCTCATGGCCATCTGAATGGTAGTCAGGCAATTCGGGAGGTGGCCGCAACCATACAGGGGTCGATAATAGAGCCGGCTTATGCCGTTGCTTACGCGGGGGACGAGTTTGTCGTGGTCCTGCCCGGATTTGACACGGATCAGGCGGTGGCAGCGGCCTTGAAGATCCAGAGCCGCATCAAGAACTCGGTTTACCTGCACGGCCAGGGGCTCGCGGTTAAACTCCAGGCCAGTTTCGGTGTCGCCACCTTCCCCGACCACGCTGCCGATCTGAACGGGCTGCTCGCTTCGGCCGACCGGGCCTTGTTTGGTGTCAAAGCCAATGGCAAGAGCGCCGTCGGTTGGGCTGACCTGCTGGTTTAATCGGTGCGGGTTCGATTCCTATTTTGATATTCAAAATTATCAATAAAGTCTTCACCGGCTTTCCGGCGCGTTGACATCGAGGTCGGCATTCTTAGTGTTATGCTTTTCTATTGGACGGTACAGTAATCGAACTGTCGACCTTAAGGCGGCTTTGGCCACCGGTTCTGTTCGGGAAAAGAAAACCATCTACAAGAGAAACGCTCCACGCGCATGATTAAACGAATCATCATCACCATCGTCGGATTGATGGTAGTGGTCGGTATTCTGGGCGGCATCAAGGGAATGC
>JAQAZR010000336.1:0-5841 GCA_032127235.1 Deltaproteobacteria bacterium | reverse complement strand
ACGGTGGCGATGATGCGGTGTCTGGCGAGATACCTGATTTCGAAAAAATCATTGTCGAATGTATCTGTCCCAAATGCGGGGACAGACATGCCATGAATTTCCCGTGGACCGGCCGGGGAATCCCCCGGAAATACTGTCCGCAATGCAAAAAAAGCCTATAAGGCGCTGGGCGAGCGCCGATCGCCTATCGTACGTAAACCTTCGGGAGTATCAATACGTTTCCCGGGTACTTAACCTATACAAGAGGAAAGAAAGGAGATGATCGGATGAACAAAGGAGATCTAATCAACGAAGTGTCACAGGTGCTCACATCGAAAAAAGATGCCCAAGCCGCTGTCGACGGGCTGCTCGCGGCCATCACCAAGGCACTCAAAAAAGGCGATGATGTCACTCTCGTCGGCTTCGGAACATTCAAGGTGGCCAAGCGCAAAGCCCGTACGGGTAGAAATCCGCAGACCGGAGCAGAAATCAAAATCAAGGCCACCAAAGTTCCCAAGTTTGTACCGGGCAAAGCCCTGAAGGAAGCCGTCAAATAAACGGTATTGCCGGCTCGCCGACGACGGGTTTTCACTAGAAATTGTCGACAGTTGAAACCGGCGGTTCGCCGCCGGTTCCTCTTTTTGTCTCTCATTCCTCGTGTCGGCGACCGTCCGGATGGCGTCGCCGTATTTCCCCGAAAACACCCCACCTTTTTGTAAAATAGATGCTTTGTGCTATGTTGATCCGGATCAAAAGGGCCGGCGGTATCAAACCCATACCGGCTATCAGATCGAAGGTCGCTTGAATGGACTCCAGACGGATTCGCATTGCATTTATTCTGCTATTCTGCACTATCGCATTCGGAACGCTCGGCTATCACATCATCGAAGGAATGCCTTTCTTCGATGCTTTCTACATGACGATGATCACGATCAGTACGGTGGGTTTCAGTGAAATCAAAACCCTGTCGATGGCGGGGCGGATTCTTACCATCTTGATTATCAGCACCGGCATTACGATAGGGGCTTATACCATCGGCACCCTGCTGAGAATGTTCATTGAAGGCGAGTTCGGCAGAATATTCGGGAGAAGAAAGTTGGAAAGAAATATTTCCGCCATGCAAGGACACTTTATTATCTGCGGTTTTGGCCGGATCGGCAGCATCATCTGCATGGAACTGAAGGCCGATAGTATTCCGTTTATCATCATCGAGGAAGATCCGACAAAAAACGGGACCCTGGAGAAATTAGGTTATCTTTACATCAACATGGATGCCACTTCGGAGGAGGCCTTGATGAAGGCCGGTATCATGAGCGCTAAGGGGCTTGTGACAGCCGTCCGTTCCGACGCACACAACGTCTTCATAACCCTGACGGCTAAAGATTTGCGGCCCGACATTTTTGTTCTGTCCCGCGCTTCGGACGTCAAAAACGAAGCCAAACTGATAAAAGCGGGCGCCTCCCGCGTCGTTTCCCCTTATCTGCTGGGGGGGCGGCGTATGGCCGAGGTGCTGAAGCGTCCGACCGTGGTCGATTTCATCGACATTGCCATGGCCAACCACAAATTGGGTCTGGCGATGGAAGAGGCCAGGGTAGGAGACCGGTCGACGCTGGTCGGTAAGAACCTGATCGACAGCCACCTGCGACAAGATTATGGTGTGATTATAGTGGCAATCAAGAAAACCTCGGGGGAGATGATTTACAACCCTCTGCCCTCCGAAAAACTCGACGCCGGAGATGTTATCGTTGTCATCGGGAAAAAGGAGGATCTCAAGCGGATGAGCGAGATTATGTGAGATCCGGCGGCGGATTTAGGCCAAAATCTCTTTTAATTAAACGAACCCGGTTCGGGCTCTTTTTACAGATTCTCCGGTTCGGGGACTTGTTTCTGCTGACGGACGATATACTCCCGGATGCGGTTGCCGTCCATCTCCTTGACTGTGATGAGAAAATTGCCGATCTGGATCTCCTCCCTTTCTTTGGGGATTCGCTCGATCGAGTTGAGCACATAACCGGAAAAGGTATCATAATCCTTTGATTCGAGGATGTTCATCGGTATTTTTTCGTTAACTTCCTCGATTTCCGATTTGCCGGGAACCACCCACTCGTCGGCCTTGATTTTTATGATCTGAGGCTGGTCTTTGTCGGTTTCATCGGTAATCTCGCCCACGATTTCTTCCAAAGCGTCTTCCAATGTGATCAGACCGGATACGCCGCCGTGTTCATCCACGACGATCGCCATGTGCTGTTTTCTTTTCTTGAACGCCTGCAGCAGGGAGTCGAGCTTCTTGTTTTCCGGCACGAAATAGGGCGGTTGCATGATTTTGCGAATAGAAGTCTCGCCGTTGGTCGTGACATAGTGAAGAAAGAGATCCTTTATGTTCAGAATGCCGATCACATGATCGATGTCCCCTTCGATAACCGGGAAACGGGTATAACCGGATTCAACAAACTTTTCCAGATCCAGCTTTTCATCGGCCTCGATGACGAACATGTCCCCTCGGGGGGTCATGATTTCCGAGGCGTTAGTGTCGTCGAATTCGAAGATGTTGTGGATCAACACTTTTTCCTGCTCCTTGATTTCGCCTTCCTCTTCGACGACCTCAACGAACGTCATCAATTCTTCCTCGGTCACGATCGATTTGTGCTTTATCTTTCCGGTGACCAGCGGAATGAAGTTGAGGAAAAGGATTATCGGATAAAAAAGGAGCGAGAGCCAGTAGATCGGCCGAATGACCAGACGGGCGATGAGAACATTGTTGTGGTTTGCCAGTGATTTTGGAAAAATTTCCCCGAAAACCAGTATCAGTAAGGTCATTACCCCTGTGGTGATGCCGACGGCATGGCTCGACACAAGTCGGATGGTGATGACGGTGGCCAACGCCGAGGCACCGATGTTCACCAGATTGTTACCGATCAGAATGGTTGATAAAAGACGGTGGGGGTTTTCTTTCATTTTTTTGATCAGCTTAAAGGCCCTGTCGCCTGTTTTGGCGAGATACCGGGCCCGGGCCTTGCTGATAGAAAACAATGCTGTTTCAGCTGAGGAAAAAAACCCCGATAGTATTATCAGAGTAACCAGTAGAAGGTACTGACCGGTCATTAAGTGGTTTCCCGTCGATATTAAAAAACAGGGTTGAATATAGCCATTTTGGAGTTTTTGTCAATAATTTCCACGTGATTTGTTGCAAGCGGTTCGCGGTCAGCCGACAAGAGGTCTTCTCAGAACGGTGTCCTTTTTCCAGAGCAGGTCATCGCGGTGCGGATACTGAATGTTGTAGTGCAACCCTCGGCTTTCTTTGCGGTGAGTGGCACACCGGATGATCAGTTCCGCAACCGTAGCGATATTGCGAAGTTCGACCAAATCGGAGACCACCTTGAAATTCCAGTAGTATTCCTGGATTTCCTTCAGGACGATCTCGATTCGTCGCTGGGCTCTTTCCAACCGCTTGTCGGAACGCACGATGCCGACGTAATTCCACATCAGGCGTCTGATTTCATCCCAGTTGTGAGACACCACGATCATCTCATCGCTGTCGGTGGTGCCGGTTTCGTCCCAGCTCGGTGTCTCGGGGGCGGTTACAAAATTTCGATTCCGCAGCTCTTTGACGGCGGTGTCGGCTGCGTTTTGGGCATACACCAAGGCCTCGAGCAGCGAGTTGCTGGCCAGGCGATTGGCACCATGCAGACCGGTGCAGGCGGTTTCACCAACGGCATATAGACGGCGGATATCCGTTCGCCCGTTGAGGTCCGTTGCCACACCGCCGCACATGTAATGCGCTGCAGGAACCACCGGAATCGGTTCTTCGGTCATGTCGATTCCGAAATCAAGGCATTTCGCGTATAAATTCGGAAAGCGGCTGCGGATGAAGTCCGCCCGCCGGTGGGATATGTCCAGAAAAACACAGTCATCACCGCTCTTTTTCAGCTCTGTATCGATCGCCCGGGCGACCACATCCCGACAAGCCAGGTCTTTTTGGGGATCGTAGTTTTCCATGAAAGCGCGCCCAGACCGGTCGACCAGGGTGCCGCCTTCACCGCGGACGGCTTCCGAGATAAGGAAATTCTTGGCTTGCGGGTGGAACAGGCAGGTCGGATGGAACTGAACGAATTCAAGGTTGGCAACCGTGGCCCCGGCGCGGTAGCCCATGGCGAGCCCGTCACCGGTGGCGATGTCGGGGTTGCTGGTGTAGAGATAGACCTTGCCGGCTCCGCCGGCGGCCAGGAGAGTGATCTTGGATTTGAAGGTGTCGATTTGATTGGTCCGACGATTCAGAACGTAAGCGCCACAGCAGAAGTCTTCATGGGTGGTGGTGACCAGGCCCCGCTTCATGCGGGTCGAGCAAGTGATCAGGTCGATGGCGATGTGATCTTCGAAAAGCGTAATGCGAGAGTGATTGCGGGCGCGCTCCACCAGCGCCTGTTCGACGGCCCGGCCGGTCATGTCCTGGGCATGCACGATCCGCTTTCGGCTATGGCCGCCCTCCTGACCGAGGTCGAAGGTCTCTGCCTCAGAAGCGGTGTCCGGTGTCGTTTTCAGATTGAAACTAACACCCAGAGCAATCAGTTCCCGGATGCGGTCCGGGCCCTGAGTGACGACAATTTCAACCACGTCCGGATTGCAGAGCCCGTCTCCGGCCGCGAGGGTGTCACGAATATGAAGGTCAAATGAATCCAGCGGGCTGAACACGGAAGCGATTCCGCCTTGGGCCAGATTGGTGTTGCTGTCCATCACAGCCTTCTTGGTGACCAGCACCACGCTGCCATGTTCGGCGACTTTGAGAGCAAAAGAGAGGCCCGCGATTCCGCTGCCGATAATCAGAAAATCCGATTCGATTGTCATGGTACCATTCAGGTGATAGCCGCTTGCCGAAAACTATTGCGGGGTTGCAGACATGGTGCGTAAATGTGCAACACCAGAGCGAGGCAGACTCGACGCCTTCCGTTCCTCCGGCCTAATGTATTGCCCGGCACCGATATAGTCTTCATTTTCAGACGGGGTTTGACGAAACCGGCGGCAGCTTGTATGATATATTTTCCGTATCAGAAATTAACCTGTCAATACTTTCTTTAAAAGTAACTGAATTTATGTCGCTTTCAGAAAGGGTTCAACCGGTTCCGAATTGCGCTCCTTGGCGGGGATGATTAATTTTTTACTGGGTAAAACGGTATGATTGCATACGATCTCCAATGCGTCAACGGCCATTCTTTCGAGGGATGGTTCGAAGACGAGAAAACTTTCAAGGATCAGGAAAAGAAGGGTCTCATTGCCTGTCCGGTGTGTGATATGACGGCCGTCACGAGAATCCCGTCGACCTTTGCGATTAAATCCTCCGCCAGGTCTTCTCCAACATCCGAAAATACGGCGGCCCAAATGGAGGAACTCAACCTTAGAATAACCGATTTCATCGAAAAAAATTTCGACAACGTCGGATGCGATTTCGCCAAAGAGGCGCTGAAAATGCACTATGGGGTCACCGAGCAGCGTAATATCCGCGGGACCAGCTCGCCGGAAGAGGAAAAGACCTTGAAGGAAGAGGGGATCGAGTTCTTAAAAATCCCGATCCCCACGAATCCGGATTCAGACGCCTGATCCTTTCTCGGACATGGCCGGTGATGTGGAATCAGGTTCGGTTATCATAAAACGGAACGAAGATATGATAGATTCCCTGGTTCAGTTCCGCTTTGATCGGAAGGCCGCCGTTGCGAAACACCTTCATCATTCCCAGGTTCGAAAAAAGTACGTCGGCGGTGAACCCCTGCACCCCTCTTTCCCTTGCCAGACGAACAAGCATCCGCAACATGTAAGTCGCGATGCCCTGTCCCTGGTAGGCTTCGTCGACGACGAAGACCACCTCGGCGT
>JAQAZR010000335.1:0-2993 GCA_032127235.1 Deltaproteobacteria bacterium | reverse complement strand
TCGAATATCCGGGCTCTTTTGGCGAGTTTGCAATGGCTTGGGAAAAACTGGTCGCCGATCCGGCGGTCGACGCGTGGCTGGGTGGATTGTCTGGCCTTCGCACGATTGTCTCCGACAGCCTATACAACGAGTTCCCGCTCTGATCAGAGGAACTATAAACAGCCGTTCGGTGGCGGTGCATGCAGTCGCCTCCGAACGGCCGGGGAAAACACCAACTCGCCGGTAATCAAGAGCACCAGCAATGGCTGTCTCTGGCCGACTACAGAACTGACCGACCCTCAATTTCCTACTGCTTCGAGTTCTGTTATGTGTCGGACAGCGGAATCTAGCTGGTTGGAGGCGGCTAACGGGCTAACGGGCTAACGGGGTCGGACAAGCGTATCTACGGCTTACCTCTGTCTGCCGCCCTTTGGAAGGACTTAGAAGTCTGTTTTCGCTATTAAAACAGCATCCTTAAGTGACACCATCACTCGCGGAAATGACCTGGAGGTATGTTTTCGCCCCAAAAACATGAGCTGTAAGCGCAGAAATCGGCCCAGGGATACTCGGCGCCATGACCGTCACGGTTCCCTCACCCTGAGGCCGGCAAGATCTTATAACCAAAAGCTATAGCCATATAGAAAACTGATCTGCGTATCATATTGATATTGCAGTGAAAGCCTATAGAATCAGGGCATGAGCATACAAACGAACTTCAAGCTGCCGGCGATGGTCGACGTCACGGACTTCGAATTACTACCCAATGTCACCCAGTTGCGGCCTGACTCGCTGCCCGAAAACCGGGTTTATGACAGCATTATCGACCTGGCCCCGAACCCGGACAATCCCACTCCGATGGTGCGGCTCAGCAATCGCTTCAATCCGCATGCCGGTTACGAGGTGTTGATCAAACTCGAAGGAATGAACCCGTTTGGCTCCATCAAGGACCGGACGGCGCTGTACATGCTGCGGGGCATGCAACTGAAAGACGGTCAGACGCTGGTCGAGCCATCGGCTGGCAATACCGGCATCGCCCTGGCCGCCATGGCCAATGCTCAGAACACACCGATCCAGATCGCGGTGCCGGATGGCACGCCGGAAGAAAAAAAGATGTTATTGCGTTTTCTCGGCGCCGAGTTGATCGAGGTTGAGGATGAACTGTGCCCGCTGTTCCCGACCGAGGGCGCACGCGGTGTGGTCAAAAGCATGGTCGAAAGCGAGGCCTACGGCGGCAAATACGTCAGCCCGAATCAATATGAAAACCAACTCAACGTGGAAGCGCATTACCGCACCACGGGTCCGGAGATCTGGAACCAGACCAACGGCAACATCGACTATTTCTTTGCCGGCATTGGCACGGGTGGAACGATCAGCGGGGTTGGCCGCTTTCTCAAGGAGCAGAACCCCAATATCAAAATCATCGGGGTTGAGCCGGCCAACCGACACCACCATTTGTCGGGCCTGAAACGAATCACCGGTCTGCCGGACGAACATTACCCGAAACTACTCGACCCGGATTTGCTTGATGACCTCATCTCGGTCACCGACGAGCAGGCCTACAACGCTGGTATCGCGGTGGCGCGAAGTGAAGGCATCATGGTGGGCCCGACCACGGGCGCGGTCTTGTATGCTGCACTGCACGCCGGGACGCCAAAATCCGGCCGCGCCGTGTTGATATCGGCCGACAATGCGGCAAAATACCTGAGCGCCTACGCGAAATATATCCAGGACTGATTGATACGCCGCCAAATTTTTCAATCAGGTAAATCGCGTCCGTTTTAAGTGCATATTCGCCGCCTCACGATCCCATGTGTCCGGCGTTATTCCTGCGCTGCGGATCTCAACTTTTTTGACCTTGTTGGTGGGCGTTCGGGGTAATTCTGCCAGCACCCGGATGTAGCGAGGCACCATGTAGTGCGGCATAAGGGGGACCAGGTATTCAGCCAGGGCTTTGGGATCGAATGTGTGGCCGGGCTTGATCACCACCGCTACCAGGATTTCTTCGTCGCCTTTCTCACTCGGAATGCCAACTACCGCCGCTTCAGCGACCGGTTCAAAACCCAGGACTTCGGCTTCTACTTCGATTGAAGAGACGTTTTCACCGCTGCGGCGCACGGCATCCTTCTTGCGATCGACGAAGAAAAAATTTCCTTCCTCGTCACGCCGCACCAGGTCGCCGGTATGGAACCAGCCGTTTCTCCAGGACTCTGCCGTCGCCTCTGGCCGGTTCAGATAACCCGAACTGACGGTCCAGGGAAGTTCCGGTCGCACCACCAACTCACCCACCACGTTCGGCGCAACCTCGTAATCGTGTTCATCCACCACCCGGCATTCACAACCATGGCGCGGCCGGCCGATGCTGCCGGTCACCTGGCAATCCACCTCGGTGATCAAAGGGCCCGAGAGTTCGGTCATGTTGAACCCGGAGATGTAACTGAACCGGTAACGCTTTGCTACGTTCAGTGCTTGCTGATTCAGCATGAGGGTGACCATACGCAACGAGTTGTCGGCCTCACCTGGTTGTGGCGACGCCCGGTCGAGGAAACTGGCCATGGAGCCGATCAATCCGGAAGTGGAAGTAGCCCCGGTCTCACGAATTCTCTGCCAGTACTGATCGGTCTTGAACCCCTGGAACAAAGCGATTCGGGCCCGGTTGGTCAAACCAGCCATCACCGGTGCTATCCCGCCGACATGGAAGGCGGGTAGTTCAACCAGGATGCAGTCTGTTTCATCCAAGTAGCCGTAGGTGGCCTGGCCGGTTGAGTACATGTGCAGGTAAGGACACATCACCCCTTTGGACGGACCCGTGGTGCCCGAGGTGAAAATGATCATCTGCAGGTCCCACTGGTTAACGTTCGCGGGTTGGCCGACTGCCACCGCATCCCCTACCAGGTCGGTTTCGATTACCGGCAGGCTGTGATGTTTCAGTGGTGAAGCCGGCCCCACGCTCAAAACGCGTTCCAGGGGCAAATCGTCGATCGCGTCCAGGCGCTCCACCAGTTGGGGATGGGCGA
>JAQAZR010000334.1:0-14447 GCA_032127235.1 Deltaproteobacteria bacterium | reverse complement strand
GCCTGGGGGGTGAGCGAACTGCTGCGGGTCTGGTTGACGTTGTCCGCTTGTAAACGTCCATCCCTTCAAGGGGTTGATCCTAATCTGACCGATCATCAAAATGATCCTTTACATTAAGCCAATATGATATAAAAGTAGGAGCTTTATGAATATGGACCAATGATACCGTCCATAGCTCAATTACCTGAGGGCTCACTCAAAAATAACGTCACATTTTGGACGCCGATGCATCCCGTCTGGCCGCGTTGCGAAAACTCGGAATATCCAGATATTCCTGCGTTGAGGCGCCTTGCCAGGCGGGCGCCTCAACGCCCAAAATTGCGAACTTATATTTCGTGAACCTTAAGCTGAGAAAAAGGACCCGTGTTTATGAGTCATTTTGAAACATTTCAGGTATTTCCGTATACACCAAAGCCCCTGCTTTTCCTCGAGACACTCTCCCGCAATCTTTGGTGGACTTGGAACCTTGATGCCATCGAACTCTTTCGCCGGATTGATCCACGACTATGGGAAGAGTCCGGCCGTAATCCAATTGTGTTTTCGACCATGATTCGACAGGAGCGTCTCGAGGGTCTATCCCACGACGCCAGTTTCCTGGCACACATGGAACGGGTGAAGAAAAAATTTGAAACCCAAATTCTCAAACCGAGCGATTTATCAACGTCCACATACAGTAAAGACGATATTATTGCTTATTTCTCGATGGAGTTCGGCATTCATGAAAGTCTGCCTTTTTTCGCCGGCGGCTTGGGGGTGCTCTCCGGCGACCATCTCAAAGCGGCGTCGGACCTCAATTTGCCAATGGTTGCCGTCGGCATGCTCTACCGCCGCGGCTACTTCCACCAGTTTCTCGATCCCTCAGGGTGGCAGCAGGAGGAATATCCGGAATCCGATCTCTATCATTTGCCGGTGCGGCGCGCCAAAGACCCGGCCGGCAATGAATTGACGATTACCGTCCAGGGCCCGAACGGTCCGTTTAAAGCCATCGTCTGGGTGTTGATGGTCGGCAGGATCCCCTTGTATCTCCTGGATACCAACATCCCGGAAAACACAGCCGAAATTCGTGAAATAACCGCCCGGCTCTACGTCGGTGATGAAAAGTTGCGCCTGGCCCAGGAAATACTGCTGGGTATCGGCGGTATGCGGGCGTTGACACTGTTGGGCATCGAACCGAGCGTCTGTCACATGAATGAAGGCCATTGCGCTTTTGCCGGATTGGAACGGCTGGTAGCCGTGATGGAAAAAAACAATATCGACCTGAAAACGGCCCTGGAGATCGTTCCGCGTGCTATGGTCTTTACCACCCACACCCCGGTGGCAGCCGGCCATGACGA
Source organism: Deltaproteobacteria bacterium (assembly GCA_032127235.1). Lineage (GTDB taxonomy): Bacteria > Desulfobacterota > Desulfobacteria > Desulfobacterales > SG8-13 > JARFQH01. The sequence goes on along the minus strand of JAQAZR010000334.1, from coordinate 13,113 downwards.
GTTTCCGATCGACAGCGTCCGGCCCTACTTGGCCCCCTTCGAGAAAAAACTCGGCATCGACGTCAGAGAAATTCTCGCTTTGGGTCAAGCACCCGGCTCCGGCATCGATAGCCCGCTTTCCATGTTCGTACTGGCCATGAATCTGTCGCAGCACTGTAACGGGGTCAGCGAGTTGCACGGCGCCGTGGCCCGCCGCATGTGGGCCCACGTGTGGGCCGGGCGACCGAACGACGAGGTGCCGATCACCCACATCACCAATGGCGTCCACATCGCTTCCTGGATCTCGATCGAACTTTCATTGCTTTTCGAGCGCTATCTCGGGCCGGACTGGCAGCTGCATACCTGGGACACCGAAATGGCTGAGCGCGTGGATGAGATCTACGATGAAGAACTCTGGCGCTCGCATGAAATGGCCCGCTCCCGGTTGATCCGAACGTGTCGGAGCCATATGCTCAAGCAATACGGGCGGCGCAATGCACCCCGCTCGGTAATGGAAACGGCCGAATCGATTCTCGACCAGGAAGTGCTGACCATCGGTTTTGCCCGCCGCTTCGCCACCTACAAACGGGCCACCCTATTGCTGCATGACCCGGATCGCCTGGAAGCGCTACTCACAAATTCATCCCGTCCGGTTCAGCTTATCCTCGCCGGCAAAGCCCACCCGAAAGACAACGAAGGCAAGGAGTTGATCAAGCGCCTGATTGACTTCGCACGCCGCCCGGCGGTGCGCCATAGGGTGGCGTTCATCGAGGATTACGACATCAATGTCACGCGGCACCTCGTCCAGGGAGCGGATGTCTGGCTGAACACACCCCGCCGGCCGATGGAGGCCTGTGGTACATCCGGCATGAAGGCCGCTGCCAACGGTTTGCTTAATCTCAGCATCATGGACGGTTGGTGGTGTGAAGGATACCAGGAGGATCGCGGCTGGCGAATCGGAAACGGCGAAGAATACGACGATCACGCTTACCAGGACGCCGTGGAAAGCCAGGCTCTTTACAATATTCTGGAAAACGAGGTGATCCCCTGTTTCTACGAGCGGAAAAACGGCGATGCCCCGACGCGGTGGATCCATATGATGAAAGAGTCGATCAAAATGGCCATGCAGGAATTCTGCGCCCAGTGCATGGTCAAGCACTATGAGGAGAAATTTTACACCCGGGCGGCTAAAAATTATCGCACGCTGCTGCAGAATTCGGCCGAGGCGGCCGAGGCACTCAACCGGCAGCACGAGCGCCTCGGCAACTCTTGGAAGAACATACGGGTCGAAATACCGGTACGGGATGCGACCGGGCCTTTTCGAGTCGGAGAAGATTTCCGGGTAACGACTGTTGTCAACCTGGGCGAACTCAAACCGGACGAAGTCGATGTCGAGTTGTATTACGGCAGTATGAAATCAGTCGACACCTTGTCGGCCAGCAACAACCAACCGATGAGCGTCGAAGAGGATAGGGGCAACGGCATCTACCTTTACAGTTGCTCGATAACCTGTGACACTGCGGGTCGCTTCGGATTCACTGCCCGTGTAACCCCCCGTGGCGACCAGCGTATTAAATTCAATCCGAAATTTTTGACTTGGGCCGCCTGACCTCTTGATTAGGGGCTCACTTAAAAAAAACTTTTTTGTAATGAGTCGGGACCTCTTGGAAAGGAACCTCCGCGATGAAAGATAACAGGCGGCGCAATCCACGGGTGCTCATCGTCACCCCGGAGGTCACATACCTGCCGGATCGCATGGGCAGTCTACCCAACTACTTCACGGCCAAGGCCGGCGGTCTGGCGGACGTCTCGGCCGCTTTGATCACCGCCTTGCTTGATCATGGCGTGGATATCCACGTCGCCATTCCCAACTACCGCAATATCTTCAGCGACAATGTGACGCCCTTTTTAAAAAAAGAACTGCACCGAATCAGGCGTAAAATGACCGATGAGCGTGTTCACCTTGCGGAAGACCGCGCCTTTTTTTATCTGAATCGCGTCTATTCATCGTACGGTGAAGAGAACTTGAAACTGGCCCTGGCGTTTCAACGCGAGGTGATGAACACCATCGTTCCGCGCGTCGAACCGGATCTGATTCACTGCAACGACTGGATGACCGGTCTGATTCCCGCCATGGCACGGCAAATGCGGATCCCATGCCTTTTTACGATCCACAACCTCTACACGGTCAAAGCGACTTTAGCGCAGATCGAAGACAGGGGGATCGACGGTGCCTTCTTCTGGCAGAATCTCTTTTTCGAAGTCATGGCCACCAATTACGAGACGGCGCGGCAAACCAATCCGATCGATTTCCTCACCAGCGGCGTCTTTGCAGCGCATTTCATCAACACGGTGAGTCCCAATTTCCTCAAAGAGATCGTTAGTGGTCCACGGGATTTCATCCAACCGCATCTGCGACATGAAATCGTCAACAAGTGGAACTCGGATTGTGCGGCCGGTATCCTGAATGCTCCTGACCCCGCCTTCGATCCACAGACCGACAGGGACCTTAAGGTATCATTCGGCCCCGACACCCATGTGGAAGCTAAAGAGGAAAACAAACGCTTCCTGCAACGCAATCTCGGCCTCATTCAAGACCCACTGGCTCCGCTGTTTTTTTGGCCTTCACGCCTCGATCCGGTTCAAAAAGGATGCCAACTGCTGGCGGAGATCTTTTACAAAATAATTTCCGGCTACTGGAAGCAGAACCTCGAGGTGGTGTTCGTGGCCGACGGCCCTTACCAGCATGTGTTTCAGGATATCGTCAGCCAGCATCAATTTAACAAGAGGGTGGCGATCTACGACTTCAACGAACAGTTGGAGCACCTGGCTTATGCCGCCTCCGATTTTATCCTCATGCCGTCCCTCTATGAGCCCTGCGGTCTTCCCCAGATGATCGCGCCGATTTACGGTTCACTTCCGGTGGCCCACGACACGGGCGGTATCCATGATACGATTACCCACATGGATGTCGACCACAACACCGGCAACGGATTTCTATTCGAGGACTTTGATGCCCCGGGGTTGCTGTGGGCTATTAAGCAGGCTATGAATTTTTACGGTCTGCCATCTGAAACCAAGGCTCGGCAGATCGCGCGCGTGATGAAGACGAGCGCCGCTGAATTCACTCATGACAGGACCGCGCGCGCCTACACAGAACTGTATGAAAAAATGCTCAAACGTCCGCTGATCCCCAAATCGGATGCCGTACCGGCGGAAGTCTGAATCGCCGACGGAGCATCTCGCTGCAAACCCAGGTCTTGTGAGACTTCGCCGAGACCACAAACAATTTCTGGTGCCGCCGTGAAGCCAATTGAGGAGCGTATGCTCTCACTTCTCGAAAACGATCCATTGCTGAAACCATACGCCGGTTCGATTCAGCGCAGGTTGACACGTCTGGAAAATGCGCAGAACCGCCTCACCGGCGGTAAAATCAGCCTGGCCGACTTTGCAAGCGGGCACGAATTTTTTGGGCTGCACTTCCGTAATAACGTCTGGATATTTCGCGAATGGGCTCCAAACGCAGAGGCCGTGTACCTGATCGGGGACATGACCGACTGGACGGAAAAGAAAGCTTTTGCCCTCGAAAAAACCGGAACCGACGGGGTTTGGGAGATTGGCCTGCCGTCTGAAAAACTGGATCACCGCAATCTCTACCGGTTGCGGATCCACTGGCTGGAGGGCATGGGCGACCGGATCCCGGCTTATGCCCGCAGGGTGGTCCAAGACCCAGACACCCTTATATTCAATGCCCAGGTCTGGCGACCGCCGGAACCGTATCGGTGGAAAAACAGCAACTCCCATCACATGAGCGAGCCGCCTCTGATCTATGAAACCCATGTGGGTATGGCCCAGGATGAAGAAAAAATCGGCAACTTCAGAGAGTTCACTCTCGGCATTCTGCCGCGCATCGTAGCCGCCGGTTACAACACACTGCAGTTGATGGCCGTCATGGAGCACCCGTTTTATGGCTCGTTCGGTTATCAGGTGTCGAATTTCTTCGCCTCCTCATCCCGTTTTGGAACACCGGAAGACCTGAAGGCCCTGGTCGACACCGCCCACGGTTGCGGGTTAAGAGTCCTTATGGACCTGGTTCACTCGCATTCCGTATCCAACGAAGTCGAGGGTCTCAGCCGTTTCGACGGTACCCCCTACCAATACTTTCACGAGGGGCCCCGCGGCCACCATGTGGCCTGGGATTCACGACTTTTCGATTATGGAAAACACCAGGTCCTGCATTTTCTGCTCTCAAATTGCCGCTATTGGCTCGATGAATTTCAGTTCGACGGCTTCCGTTTCGACGGCATCACCAGCATGCTCTATCAGCACCATGGCCTCGGCACGGCCTTCACATCCTACCAAGATTACTTCGATGAAAACGTGGACGAAGACGCCCTGGTCTACCTGGGTCTGGCCAACCGGTTGATTCACGCGGTTCGACCACAGGCGATCACTATCGCCGAAGACATCAGCGGCATGCCGGGTCTCGCGGTTCGGGACGCCAGTGGCGGATACGGTTTCGATTATCGCTTTTCCATGGGCGTTCCGGATCTTTGGATCCGCCTGATCAAAGAGACACGGGACGAAGATTGGCCGTTGGGTCATCTCTGGTTCGAATTGAACAACCGGCGGGCCGATGAAAAAACCATCAGCTATGCCGAATCCCACGACCAGGCCCTGGTGGGAGACCAATCGCTCATTTTCAGGTTGATCGGGGCCGATATGTACGAACACATGCAGGTAGCCGATGACAACCTGCGGGTCTCGCGCGGCATGGCCCTTCACAAGATCATCCGGTTGATCACAATGGCCACTGCCGATGCAGGTTATCTCAATTTCATGGGCAACGAATTCGGTCACCCCGAATGGATCGATTTTCCACGACCGGGCAATAACTGGTCGTATCGTTATGCCCGCCGGCAGTGGCACCTGATGGATGACATCAATCTCAAATACCACCAGCTGGCGCGGTTCGACAGGCAGATGATCGCGCTGGCCAAAACCTTCATGTTCCTGGATACGCCCGGTCCCCGTATTTTTCACGAACACTCGGAAAATAAAATCATCGCCTGCGAACGCGCCGGCCTTGTGTTTGTGTTCAACCTTCACCCCCACCACTCTTACAGCGATTATCGGATAGTGACACCTCCCGGAAAGTACCGCATGATCCTGGACAGCGATAGTGTTGAATTCGGTGGACACGGGCGTTTGACGCAGGATCAGGAGCATTTTACCACCGGCGATGTCGTGCCCGGCCAACATCATCTCAGTCTCTATTTGCCCAACCGGACTGGAATTGTGCTAAGAGCGGTTGATTGACGGAAATTGCGGGAACACGGCGGTCGAGGAATTGGCGCCGAAGGAAAACGGTCAAAAGCAGATCAGTACTGGTAGGAAGAGTAGAACTTCAAAACGCGCTCAATATAGTTTTCTGTCTCTTTGTACGGCGGAATCTGATTGTTGTAACGCTCAACGGCTGTCGGGCCGGCGTTATAGGCCGCCAGCGACAGGGACAGATGGCCTTCGAAACGATCGAGCATTTCCCGAAAATAACGGGCACCGCCAAGGATGTTCTCCAAGGGATCGAACGGATTGCTGATGTTCATCGCCTTGATGTTCTCGGGCATGATCTGCATAAGTCCCATGGCACCTTTTTTTGACACCGCCCGCGGGTTAAAATCTGATTCGGCTTTAATAATGGCTTTGAGCAAGGGGAATGCAATGCCGTAAAGGTCGGAAGCCTGCCGTATGTAGTCTTCGAAGCTTTGGGGTGAATAGATCTGAGAGGAATAGACTTTTTTTTCTTTAACGTAGACGCGATAATCGTTTTCGGAAGCCGTCGGGGCGTTGGTGAAATGGACCACCCCATCGCGGTCGACATACATGTAAATATCGGCCCGAAGGGGTGTAGATGACAATATGACCATCACCATCGCCACCAACAAACCGAAAAAAGGGTTAAGATACCTGAGGTTGTTACCCGCCATCATATGTCGCGTGTTTCCTCGCTCCGTATCCTTCCGATAAAAGCGCCCCTTTCGGGTGCGTCATAAAAAAAAGCCTTCTGCCCCATCGGTGCGATCGGTATGGCCTCAAACTCATTAAGCTATAATGATACACAATTTATTCCCCGGGCTCAAGTAAATTTACGGAGATTCCTTTGAGTTGGGCCGCAATAGGCAACTGCTCAAAATCAAGCGTTTTTGAAGTTGCGCGCGAAAACCTGGCATGGATGTGAAAATCGGCGGCGAAATTCATGGGCATCTCTTATCCACGAGCAATAAATATCTTGTCTTCAAGTGATAAACACGCTATATATATTTGTTTTTCGGTAATTGACCACAATTTGTTGGTGTTACGCTTCAAACCGATTCTTTTCAGGATACTGCTTTCATGGGTTTGCTGTCACAGAGTGTATCGATCACGCGCTACCGCGTCCAAGGACAACTGGAAGAACCCGTCCTTGATACAATTGCCCTTGCACTTAAACGGCATGCCGTTTTGGACATTGACAACGATGCCGCTGAAAAATCTTGCGGTTGGACCTCTTTTGAAAATCCATTTGTACCAGACTTTGAGGGATCTAACCATCTCTTTGGTTCATATCTGGTATTTTCGCTGCGTGTCGACAAAAAAAGTATTCCATCTAAAATATTAAAAAAACATTTTACCATCGAAGAAACAAAACGATTGACTGCAAGCGGGCGCCGATTTTTTTCTCAAAACGAAAAAAAACTGGTTAAAGAGGAGGTTCTGCACCGCCTGAGCCTGCGTATTCCGGCCACCCCCCATATTTACGATCTGATATGGAATTACGAGGGCGGAAAATTGTGGTTTTTTTCGAACCTCAAGGCCGCCAATGAGGAACTGGAAACCCTTTTTTCCGAATCATTCAACCTTTCACTCATTCGGATGTTTCCGTATACGGCCGCCGAGATGGATGCCGACCTATCCGATTCAGATCGAGACCGGCTCAATCAAATTTCACCTGTTAGTTTAACCGGACAAACTTAAACCATGCTCGACGTCGCCATCGCTTATAACCGCTACCGCTTCTTGGGAAACGAATTCTTAACCTGGTTGTGGTACACGCTGGAAAACCACTCGTCTCAACTCGCAGAGATCGATGCCGATTTATCAGTTCTTGAAATCGGCAACCGCATGGTGTTGGAAAATCGCCGTAATGAAGGCCTCGAAACCATCACCATCAAGGGTGACGATGCCGGTCTCGAGGAAGGCCTTCTGTCCCTAAAAAAGGGGGCCCTGGTGACCGAAATGAATCTCCTTTACCGCAGCGGCGACAATACCTGGCAGTTCAACCTTAAAGGCGAAAGCCTGAATATCAGCAGTTTCAAAACACCGGAAACAGCCGGCACCGAAACAAAAGAAGATATCGAAGGTGCGGTTCTGGAAAAGATATTTCTCTACGAAAAGGTCATTCGTTTCGTCGAAGGCGCCTTTCGTCATTTCGTGGGTCTGAGGATCTCGGAAAACTGGGATAAAAAAATCATCATTCAGATGCGACAGTGGATCAATAAGATATCTTGAGTCGGATCGATGGACGACAAAGCGGTGATGCTGTCAGCAATCCTGATCATAATTCGTCAACTCTATGTCAATAACGCGCGTCTTTATGAACATATTTTTTTAGCCTGTTCATATCTTAGGAAATGCTGATCGGTTCCGGTGGTTGTTATCGATAACGAATTATAGTAAATTACCTATGTATTCAAAGTATTTAAAAAGTTATTAATCTTATTGTCACCCCTTCCTTATCAACATCTTTAATTTTTAATAAAACAATATATAAGGAATGAGGTCATGAACTTTACCATAAAAAGAAACGATATTTTAAATACGTTGGCAAAGGTCCAAGGTCTGGCCGGACGGAAAACCAGCCTTGCTATAACCACCAACATCCTTATCGAAGCAACGGGATCCAACATCATTATTCGGGCCACCGATCTTGAAACCGGATATGAGGGAACATTTCCCGCCGGGGTGGAAGCAGAGGGGACCATCGCGATCAATGCCAGAAAATTGTTTGAGATTGTCCGGGATTTTCCAAGCGAGGAAATCAACATCAACGAGATTGAAAATCATTGGATTGAAATCGACCAACAGAATGTTGAATACCACCTGGTCGGTATGAATTGTGAAGATTTTCCTAAAATTCCTCGTTTTGATACGGTCGACTTTATCACCATCGACAGTACTGCACTTGCGGCGATGATCGATAAAACCGTTTATATTGTCGGAGCTTCCGACGACAAGCGGGCCCACATCATCGGAATATACTTGGAGACCCTGCAGCAGGACAGCATTAAACAAGTGAGGATGGTGTCGACGGACGGCAGCCGGATGGCAAAAATCGATCGAAACTACGAAGATGAATTCATGCTTCCTGCCGGAGAAGGTATCCTTATTCCCAAAAAAGGTTTGTACGAAGTCGCCAAGTTTCTCGACGCGGACGGCTCCGTCCGGTTCGGGATCAAAGACAACAATCTTATCATAAAGAAGAAAAATGAAATTCTCATCATTCGCCTTTTAGAAGGCGAATTTCCTGAATATCATGATATATTGAAAAAAAATGAGGATTCAGTCTCGATTAAGTTCAACCGTCAACTCTTCTTAATGATGCTCAAAAGGATGTCGATTCTATCCACCGAAGACTATCGAAGTGTTATTTTTAAATTCGAGGAAGACCGGTTGGTCATTAACTCCACCAATCCCGATATCGGTGAATCCAAAGAAGAAATGAAAATCGATTTTAATCACGATCCTATCGAGGCGGCATTCAATCCGCGCTATTTCATCGAAGCTCTAAACGTCATTGAGCAGGAAAATGTGGTTTTGGATATCGTCAATGATGAAAAACCATGCATACTTGCAGGGGAAGATGAGCACAACTTTATAACCGTCATTATGCCGATGAGAGTATGAACAAAAAAAACGATAATTTCAATTACACGGAAGACAACATTAAGATTCTGGAAGGACTTCAAGCCGTTCGCAAGCGTCCTTCCATGTATATCGGCAATGTTGACACTGCCGGTCTTCATCATCTCGTTTACGAAGTGGTCGACAATAGTATCGATGAAGCCATGGCGGGTTACTGTGACCTGATTCAAGTTGTTGTCCACCATGACAACAGTGTCACCGTCGTCGACAACGGCCGCGGAATTCCGGTCGGAATTCACAAAACCGAGAAGGTTCCGGCGCTCGAAGTCGTTATGACCAAATTGCATGCCGGCGGCAAGTTCGATGACCACTCTTACAAGGTGTCCGGTGGATTGCACGGTGTCGGCGTATCGGTCGTCAACGCATTGTCCTCGTTTCTGGAAGTCGATATATTTTCAAACGGGAACATATATCATCAGACGTATGAAAAAGGAATTAAGTCCAGTGAATTGAAAGTCACCGGAAAAACGCGCAAGCGGGGGACCAAAGTTCACTTCATTCCCGATGCGGAAATATTTACAACAACCGATTTTTCATATGAAATTCTCGTTCGCCGGCTCAGGGAACTGGCCTTTCTCAACAAGGGCGTCAAAATCACCATCGAGGACGAACGCGAAGAGAAAAAAGAAGAATTCTTTTACAAGGGCGGCATAAAGGAATTTGTCGAGTATCTGAACCGGCGGCACACCCCGCTTCACAAGCCGATCATCATTGAAGGAGAACGCAGCGACGTTCAAATAGAATCGGCCATTCAATACAACGACACTTTCAATGAGAAACTGCTCTCGTTTGCTAATAACATTCATACCACCGAGGGCGGCTTTCATCTGATAGGATTTAAGGCCGCTTTGACTCGGACCATCAATCAGTATGCTTCCAACGGCAATTTGCCAAAGAACCTGCAGGCTAAAATCACCGGTGATGACGTGCGCGAGGGGCTGACCGCCATCATCAGCATTCGGATCAAAAACCCGCAGTTTGAAGGCCAGACCAAAACCAAGCTTGGCAACAGTGAGGTAAAGGGCTTGGTCGAATCGCTGGTAAATGAAAAACTCACCACATACTTCGAGGAAAACCCCGCCGTTGCCAAGAAAATCATCTCAAAGGGGGTCGATGCCGCCCGTGCCCGCGATGCCGCCCGACGCGCCCGTGATATTGCCAGAAGCAAGGGATCGCTCATGGATTCCACCTTGCCGGGCAAACTGGCGGAATGTCAAAGTCAGGACCCAAAGGAGAGGGAACTCTTTCTGGTAGAAGGAGATTCGGCCGGCGGCAGTGCCAAACAGGGGCGTGACCGCAAGTTTCAAGCCATTTTGCCGTTGAAAGGTAAAATTTTAAACGTCGAGAAGGCCCGCTTCGACAAGATACTGCGCAGCGAAGAAATCAAAAATATCATCACTGCGCTTGGAACCGGTGTCGGTGAAGAAGAATACAACATCAACAAGATCAACTACCACAAGGTCATCATCATGACCGACGCCGATGTCGACGGTTCCCACATCCGCACCCTTCTGCTGACATTTTTCTATCGCCAGATGCCGGAATTGGTAGACAATGGCTATCTGTACATAGCCCAACCTCCATTGCTCAAAGTCGGCAAGGGTAAAAACGAAGTTTATCTCAAAGACGAAACCGAATTCAACGATTTTATACTCAAACGGTTTTGTGAGGACAAGGTCCTAAACATCGTATCCGGTGAAAAGGTGAGCGGTCACAGGCTCTACCTGCTGCTGGGAAACCTTTCCGAATATTATACCATCATGGAAAAAATGGAGCGCCAGGGAATTAGTCCGAAGTTTGCTGAGTTTCTCGTTAAGGAGGGAGTCGAAGACAAAAATTTTTTAGAAAGCAGGGAACGCATGCTGTTATTGAGAGATCACCTGAAGGACGGAGGGTTCGACGCCGGCGAGGTGTTGTGGAGTGAAGAACGCAGTGCCTTTAATATAGAAGTAAAACTACCCAGAGAACTGAAGCATATTACCACAACGGTCGACGATCCGGCAAAGGATGCCAAAACGCTGATTATAGGGCGAGGCCTCATTTATTCCAAAGCCTACCAGGATCTGGTGGTTATCGGTAAAAAAATCTACAAATACGATGTGGGGCCTTTCACGATTACGGACAAAGCAAAAGAGTCTAACACGGAAGATGTCGTCATCCAGGATAAAAAACAACTTTTGACTCACGTGCTTGAAGAAAGCAAGAAGGGGCTCGCGGTGCAGCGCTACAAAGGTCTGGGTGAAATGAATCCCGATCAACTCTGGGAAACCACCATGAACCCGGCCAAACGAAACATTCTCCAGGTCAAGGTCGAAGATGTAGTGGACACCGACGAGATCTTTACAATTTTAATGGGAGAAGAGGTCGAGCCGCGCCGGGAGTTTATCCAGACCAACGCATTGGAAGTCAGCACCTTGGATATTTGAAAAAATTGCGATTACCCTGACGGTTTCATGTGTGAAATGCAATCCTAAATGAGGCTCCTGACAAACTACTTAAGACTGCTGCCTAAACGTCGAGACCAGTGCCATAAGCGTGAGATTATCTACCACAGCATGAGACTGGCTGCCACATAAGCTTCAATAAATTATATCAACGATAAATAAAATAGGGCGCTACGCCCTATGAAAGGCGGAATACCCTCCTTTTTCGATTATCCACTCGGGCCCGACTCCCGTTTCCGGGCCCGCGACCCCCGTCTTCGGCGTCCGGCCCGAGCCCGGTCGGGGAGGGTTAATGGGGATACAGGCCCATTTCATAGATTTCGTATTCGGTTTCGCCGTCGAGGAACTTCTCGATGTTGTCGCCCTCCAACCGTCTTAATTCGCTGTTTTTCCAGATATTCCATTCCTTCGTCGACCGCCAGTTTGACGCCACCACCACGCGGTACGGATCCTTGACGTCCCACAGTGTCTCCGAGGAGATATAGCCCTCCTGGTCCATGGCGCCGTAGCGCAGTTTTTTGATCATTTTGTTAATTTCATTGAAATACTTTTCCTTGAAGCGACGTTTGATCAGAACCTTGACTGCCATGTCGTCCTCCTTTCACACGGGGTTGAGAGTATCCGGTCATTACGACCGGTAGAAACACATCCTCTTCCGAACCGCCCGGCGGGCTTATGAGCGGAGGTGCCGGTACCGTCTGGGGCACAATAGGGACGTCTCACTCCGACAGGAGCCGGCTTACAGGAAGCGGAAAGTGGCATTCGGAAACTCTGGTGCCGTTTCTGTGGCGTCCGGGAACGGGGTTTCAATCGGGCACTCACACAGAGAAAAAATTCGGTGGCTAATTGCGTTTTAGCGGTTGATGCAAGAAAGAGGAGCTATTAGGTCGATAGGGCGCAGACTCAAAAGTGGATGCCGGATCGCAATTACCAGTTAAATATATAAACTAAACATATCACTGTCAACGGAGGCGGCTGCAGCGTAAGACTATCAGTCCGTGGAACGCGGTAAACGCGTCGCCTCAAAGGAAATAATTCATATAATAACGCAAAACTTTAAGAGACGAGAGCGTTAAATATGCTATTGTACTTTAGTCCCCTATACGTTAACTATAACTAATATCTGCCTTGATCCATAGTAACGCATAAAAACATAGACGTTATATACCCACTATACCATTGGTTCATCCTCGGCCAGAAACGCAAGATAACGTGTATGCCGATAATCAAGCGCCCAGTTCACCATGGCGTCCTTTGAAGGGAAGTAACGATATAGCGTTCTAAGGCTGACACCGGCTGCCTCTTTCAAATCGGCGACGCTGGGTTCGGCGAATCCCCGCGTGTTGAAGGCTTGTTCCAAACGAGAGGCAATCTGTTTTTTTGTGGTCAACATGGGGCGCTTGTGCAGTATGAACATTCTACCATGTCCAAGTAAGTTGTCAATCATATTTACCTGGCTGCGAAATCTTTGTTACTTAGCGCATGTTCATTTATTTGGGTCCGTGCAAGCTGTTGTCGCTATGCTCTGGCTGAATACTGTGAAGATTAACCAATTAATATATTCAAGGCCTTTCTTGAAAAACGCTACGGAATCAAAGTCGTTGTGGGCACCCATCCAATACCCCAAAAATATCTTGATATGCAGACCCATCTTGGCACATGGAAGGACTCTTCATGGAAGCCACTGATCGCACCGACCATGAGTGATGAAATGACGCGTGCCAGTTAC
>JAQAZR010000333.1:0-4403 GCA_032127235.1 Deltaproteobacteria bacterium | reverse complement strand
CCAGGGGCTCGCGGTTAAACTCCAGGCCAGTTTCGGTGTCGCCACCTTCCCCGACCACGCTGCCGATCTGAACGGGCTGCTCGCTTCGGCCGACCGGGCCTTGTTTGGTGTCAAAGCCCATGGCAAGAGCGCCGTCGGGTGGGCTGACCTGCTGGCTTAATCGGTGCGGGTTCAATTCCTATTTTGATATTTAAAATTATCAATAAAGTCTTCACCGGCTTTCCGGCGCGTTGACATCGAGGTCGGCATTCTTAGTATTGTGCTTTTATATTGGACGGTACAGTAATCGAACTGTCGGCCTTAAGGCGGCTTTGGCCACCGGTTCTATTCGGGAAAAGAAAACCATCTACAAGAGAAACGCTCCACGCGCATGATTAAACGAATCATCATCACCATCGTCGGATTGATGGTAGTGGTCGGTATTCTGGGCGGCATCAAGGGAATGCAAATCAAGCGCATGATCGCCCAGGGCAAGCAGTTTTCACCGCCTCCCGAGCCGATCACCACAGCTGTAGCGCGCGAAGAGACATGGGAGTCCCTTCTGACCGCCGTGGGATCGCTGGAAGCCGTTCAAGGGGTCATCATGACCGCGGAGCTGTCCGGCAAGGTGGAGCGCATCGGGTTCGAACCGGGCACGAAGGTGAAAACCGGCGATCTTCTGGTGCAACAGGACATATCCGCGGAAAACGCACAACTTCGTGCGGCCGAGGCGAACCTGGCGCTCGCCAAAATCGACCTCGACCGCAAGAGCAAGCTGCTGGCCCAAAAAACCATTTCACGCTCGGAATATGACAACGCCGAGGCACAATACAAACAGGCTGCGGCCCAGGCCGACAATATCCGTGCGGCTATAAAGAAGAAAACCATTCGGGCGCCCTTTGACGGTCGCCTCGGCATCCGCCTGGTCAATATTGGTCAAGTCCTCAAAGAAGGGGACGCGATCGTGTCACTTCAATCGATCGATCCGATCTTCGTCAATTTCAGCCTGCCGCAGCAGCAGCTCGCCCAGGTTAACTCCGGCCTCACCGTGCAGGTGACAACCGATGCCCTGCCCGGGAAGGTTGTCGATGGGAAAATCACGGCCATAAACCCCCAGGTCGACGCCTCGACGCGCAACATCCAGATGCAGGCAACCGTGGCCAACCCTGAAGAACGCCTGCGTCCGGGCATGTTCGTCAACGTGGCCGTGGTGCTGCCCGCGCAGCAGAAAGTGCTTGCCATTCCGGCCACCGCCGTGCTCTACGCCCCTTACGGCGATTCGGTCTTTGTGGTGGAGGAGAAAAAAGAGGAAAAAAACGGCCAGCCCGGTCAGGTCGTGCGTCAAAAATTTGTGCGGCTCGGTGAGAAAAAAGGCGATTACGTCGCCATTGTTTCCGGTCTCGAAGAGGGCGACACGGTCGTGAGCACCGCCGTTTTCAAACTGCGAAACGGCCAGTCGGTCGTCGTAGACAACGCGGTAAAACCTGAGTTCAAACTCAATCCTAAACCGGAAGAAAGTTGACGGATAAAACGCCATCTGAATGAAATTCACCGACCTTTTCATCCGCCGCCCCGTTCTCGCAATAGTGATCAGCCTCGTGATCGTCATTGCAGGCTTGCAGGCGATCCGTTCGCTCAACGTTCGTCAGTATCCCCGCAGCGAGAACTCGGTCGTCACCGTCACGACCGTCTACGTCGGCGCGAATGCCGAACTCGTGCGCGGGTTCATCACGACCCCCCTGGAGCGCGCTATTGCGGCCGCCGATGGCATCGATTACATCCAATCCCAGAGTGCCCAGGGACTGTCGACCATCAACGTCCGCCTCAAGCTCAACTATGACCCCATCAAGGCGCTTTCAGAGATCAGTTCCAAAGTGGATCAGGTCCGGGGTGATCTTCCCCCTGAGGCCGAAGTGCCCACCATCAACGTCGAATCGGCCGACAGCCGATTTGCATCGGCCTATCTGAGTTTCACGTCCGACGCGCTCGCGCAAAATGAGATCACCGACTACCTCGTCCGCAACGTGCAGCCGCGACTCTCAGCCCTCGAGGGCGTTCAGCGCGCCGACATTCTCGGTGCCCGCACCTTTGCCATGCGCATATGGCTGAAGCCCGAACGAATGGCCGCTTTCAACATCAGCCCGGTGCAGGTCCGCCAGGCGTTGGCCGCCAACAACTTTCTGGCCGCCGTCGGACAAACCAAGGGCTCCCTCGTCCAGGTCAACCTGACCGCCAACACCGACCTGCGATCGGTGGAAGAGTTCAAGCGTCTCGTCATTCGCGAACAGGATGGTGCCATCGTGCGGCTCGAAGACATCGGCGACATCGTGCTGGGTGCGGAGGACTACGACACGGAGGTGCGTTTTTCCGGCCAGACGGCTGTTTTCATGGGCATCTGGCCCCTGCCCAACGCCAACTCGATCGACGTCATCAACCGAGTGCGCACCGAAATGGCATCGATCGAGAGAGGGCTTCCCAGCGGCATGCAGGCCCGCATCGCCTACGACGCCACCAACTACATCACCAATGCCATTCACGAAGTGGTCAAAACGCTCAGTGAGACCCTCCTGATTGTCATTGTCATTATTTTTTTGTTCCTGGGGTCGATTCGATCGGCATTCATCCCGGTGGTCGCCATCCCGCTTTCTCTGATCGGCGCGGCATTCCTGATGCAGGTGTTTGGATTTACCATCAATCTGCTCACCCTGCTGGCCGTGGTGTTGTCCGTGGGTCTCGTGGTCGACGATGCCATCGTAGTGGTCGAAAATGTTCAACGGCACCTGAGTGAAGGACAGTCGCCGCTCGATGCCGCCTTGCTGGGCGCCCGCGAACTAGTCGGCCCCATCATTGCCATGACCATTACCCTGGCCGCGGTCTATGCCCCCATCGGTTTGCAGGGCGGCCTCACCGGTTCGCTCTTCCGAGAATTCGCCTTTACCCTGGCCGGAGCCGTCACCATTTCCGGAATCGTCGCGCTGACCTTGTCGCCCATGATGGCCTCCAAACTGCTGAAACCGGGAATTGAAGAGCGAGGCTTTGCCGGAAAAGTCGCCCACGGTTTTAAACGTTTCAGGGACTTGTACGGCCGCATGCTCGAGGTCACCCTCCATTCCCGTCCGGCCGTCTACTTGGTGTGGGTCGTCGTGAGCCTTCTCGCGATACCGATGTTCATCATGTCGCCCAAGGAACTGGCGCCGACCGAAGACCAGGGCGTCATTTTCGGTATCCTCGACGCATCGGCCAACGCAACCCTGGACCAGACCAGTATATACGCCGCTGAGGTCAATCGGGCCTATCAGAGCGTTCCGGAAACAGACTTCACCTTTCAGGTAACCAGCCCGTCTTCAGGGTTCGCCGGCATGGTCGTCAAACCCTGGGACGCACGCGAGCACACCATTTTCAAGATCCTTCCCGAGGTTCAGCAAAAACTGCACGCCATCCCGGGAGTCCGGATCTTTCCGGTGCTGCCGCCAGCCCTGCCGGGCGGCGGCCAGTTCCCGGTGGAGTTCGTCCTCGCTTCCACGGCCGAAGAGGACCAGATTCTCGAGTTTGCCAAACAGATTCAGCTCAAGGCCATGCAAAGCGGCCTGTTTGCCTTTCCACCGCTGATCGACGTCAAGATAGATCAGCCGCAGTCCGAGATCGTCATCGACCGCAACAAGGTGGCCGATCTCGGCCTCAATTTGGAGCAAGTCGGCGCCGACATCGGATCGATGGTGGGCGGTAATTTCGTCAACCGTTTCGACATCGCCGGCCGCAGCTACAAGGTAATCCCTCAGATTCAGCGGGTCGACCGCCTCAACCCGGATCAGCTCAAGAACATTTATGTCACCGGCCCGAACAATCAACTCGTGCCGCTCAGCACCATCGCCAAGATCCGCAACTCCACCGTACCACGCTCGCTGAACCGCTTCCAGCAACTCAATGCCGTCACGATCAGCGGCGTGCCGGTCAGGCCGCTCGACGAGGCACTGGCTTTTTTGGAGGACGAAGCCGCCAAAATCATGCCCAAGGGCTATGTGCTCGACTACACCGGCGAGTCGCGGCAGCTCCGCACCGAGGGCAACCAGTTTCTTCCGACGTTCGCCCTGGCCATCATTTTGATATTTCTGGTCCTTGCGGCCCAGTTCAACAGCTTCCGCGACCCCTTTGTCATCCTGGCCGGTTCGGTGCCCCTGGCCATGTTCGGTGCTTTGGTCTTCACCTTCTTGAAAATGCCCGACCCGAACGTGCCGTTCTGGACCCGCGGCTGGACAACGACGATGAATATCTATTCTCAGGTGGGCCTGGTGACCCTCGTCGGCCTCGTGTCCAAAAACGGCATCCTGATCGTCGAGTTCGCCAACGTCCTCCAAGAGCAAGGGATCGCCAAGCTCGATGCGGTGCGCAAGGCGGCCCTGACCCGTTTGCGCCCGATTATCATG
>JAQAZR010000332.1:0-2618 GCA_032127235.1 Deltaproteobacteria bacterium | reverse complement strand
TGGTTCTTCGCGCGAATCGACGCACTGTATCATGACCACGGTGTCGAGGGCCTGCGGGTCGATGGAGCGGTCGGCCAGTTTCTGTTCCAGCTCCTTCTGGGTGATGATGGCCGGGCTGGTACCGAAACCGTAGGATGTCGTGCGGGCCTCGTCGCCGCCGGTGGCCAGAATCGTGACACCGTGCTCGAGCGTCTCTACCGCACCCCCCGAGTTTTCAATCGTCGTGTAAAACTGCCCCACATTCCCATAGGCGGCCAAAACCCGGCTGCCGGTGCGCACCGACACCATGGGATGTTTTTCCACCTTCAGTTCGGTTTCTGCCGCCAAGTCCGGGATCGACTGCCCCTCTATTGTCTGTTTGAGCCAGTTCAGGTTGCCGCCGAGTCGATCGGCCTTCTCGACGATCTCCACCGGGAAACCGTGATCTGCAATCGCCAGGGCCGCCGTCATGCCGGCAATACCGCCCCCCACCACCAGTGCGCGCTGCTGAATCGGCACCGACACCGTCGGTGACGGATCGATGCGCTTCAAGCGGGCCAAGCCCATTTCCAGCACGGAACGCAGCCGGTTGACAGAGGGGCCGCCTTGCGGCTGGCTCGGCTGCCCGCCGGCGGCCAACGGCAAGTTCAGCGAACGGACATCCACCACGTCCATCAAGGACGGATGAAGACCGACCTTGCGCGCCAACTGTCGGATCTTACGGGCATACACATATGGCAGACAGGCACCGATCAGAACCCGATTCGGCTGGAGGCGTTCCACCCGTTCGACCAGCTCATTCCACCCTTCGGCCGTACAGGTTCTGCCGATGACCTCCACCCCCACGACCAGTGGATCGGCGGCCACCTGCCGTCTCAGATCATCCACCACGGAGGCTTCCGCCAGGGTCCCGCCGCAGGAGCAGATGATCACCAGGATCTTGGGCACCTCCCGCGAAACGTCTCTAAACTCCTTTTCGGCTTCCGGCTCGGGGGCCAGCCCGCCGCCGGCGCCGTGAATGGTCCGCGAGGCCGCAAGCGCGGCGGCGGACGCCTGAGTGACCGATTCTCCGATGTCCTTCAACCCTGAAAAAGATCCTCCCAGCAGAACCCCGTCGCGCGTCGTCCGCGTGAGGGAAAACGGCACCGTCTGGCCAAAGCCCCAACGGTTTAAAGGGATGTCGAGCATTTCGGCCAATGTCGCCGAACCGGTCGCCGGTCGCTGCCCGACAGCCAGGACCACCATGTCCTGACGGGATTCATGCAGAAGGCCGCCGGTGTCGACATATCGAATGATCAGATCGCCGCTGCTGTCGTCGTGCATCACCGAATGAACGCGTCCCCTTTCGAAACGGACACCACCCTCGGTCTCCGCCCGATCGCGATAGCGCTGGAACGGTTTTCCGAAGGTGCGCATATCCATGTAAAAAATGGTTGTTTCGAGGGCGCCGCCGGTTTTTTCCCTCGCCACCACGGCTTCCTTGATGGCGACCATGCAGCAGACATTCGAGCAGAAATCGGCATCGGACTGCAGATCCCGCGAGCCGACACATTGCACCCAGGCCACCTTCCGAACCGGCCTCTCATCCCCGGGTCGTACCAGTCGGCCGCCGCTGGGACCGGTGCCGCTGAAGATCCTTTCGAACTCCAGACTGGTGACGACCCCCGGCAGTATCCCGTAGCCGAAGGTGTTTTTTCCTTGGGACGGATCGTAATAAGAAGTCCCGCCGCAGAGCACCAGGGCCCCGACGTTCAACCGGCGTCCCAAGGCGGCCTCCAGATCCTCGTAGATGCGCAGGACCATGGGAATCAGCTTCTCGGGGTCGAAGGGCTTAACCAGGTAATCGAGGGCGCCGGTTTTCATGGCCTCGACCGCGGTTTCGACCGTAGCATAGGCCGTCATCATGACCACACACAGATCGGGACAGGATTCTTTGGCTTTTTGCAGAACCTCGACCCCGTCCATGCCGGGCATTTGATATCGGTCAGCATGAGGTGATAGGGACCTTCGGCCAACCGTTTTAGCGCATCAGGCCCGGATTCAGCCATATCGACGGAAAAACCCTCTTCTTCGAGCCACTCCTTCAAGGAGTCACGCACAATCAGTTCATCGTCCACCACCAGAATTCGGAATTTCTTGCGTTCCTGCTCGGAAATCCGGATGGCACCGGTCGGGCACACTTTTTCGCAGGCGCCGCAGCGGCTACAAACACTGAAGTCGATCACATACGGATTCGGTATGGCATGGGGCACCGGAAGGTAGATGGCTTTACGATTAACCATCCCGGAGTTGAAAGCATCCGGGACCGTCACCGGACAAACCGACGCGCAGTCGCCGCACCCGATGCACAGCGCCGGATCGACCCAACTCGGTTTCTGGCGCAGCGTCACGTCGAAATTGCCGGCTTCGCCCGCGACGGATATCAGCTCGGTGGACAGCAGAATCTCGATGTTCTCGTGGAACAATCCCTTGCGGAGGCAGTACTGGGAAGAAGCGTCGCGATCGACCAAAGGCAGCATCTTGCACATGCCGCAGTGATCCGTGGGAAACTGATAGTCCAGCTGACTGAGAATCCCGCCCAGATGCGGTGCGCGGTCGATTAGGGTGACCCCGTATCCTGTTTCGGCCAGATCGAGTGC
>JAQAZR010000331.1:0-6020 GCA_032127235.1 Deltaproteobacteria bacterium | reverse complement strand
GCCAGAGACTGAAAAGATCACAGCGGTTTTCCTCTGGGTCCTCTGCGCGCTGCTGCTCTGGCAGGCGCCGGTCCAGGCCGCGCGCATCAAGGATATCATCGACATCAAAGGGGCCCGCCAGAACCAGCTCGTCGGCTACGGTCTGGTGGTCGGTCTCGCCAGCACCGGTGATGGGAAGAATTCCGTATTCACGTCGCAGTCCCTGGCGGCACTGCTGGACAAAATGGGGGTCACGGTCAACCCGGAGCAGTTAAAAGGGAACAATGTGGCCGCCGTCATGGTAACGGCCGACCTGCCGCCCTTTGCGAGGGTTGGCAGCCGAATCGATGCGGTCGTGAGCGCCATCGGCGGGGCCGAGAGCCTTATGAGTGGAACACTGCTCCTGACGCCGCTGCGCGCCGCCAACGGTCAGGTTTACGCCGTAGCCCAGGGAGCCGTCAGCACGGGCGGCTTCCTTGTCAGGGGCGCCTCGGCCGGCGTTGCCAAGAACTTCCCCACCGTGGGACGGGTGGCGGATGGGGCCCTGATCGAACGCGAATTGTCGATGGCGTTCAACGAAAAGGACCGGCTTTGTCTGGCACTGCGGGTGCCGGATTTCACCACCGCCTCGCGGGTGGCCGCAGCCATCAATGCCACTGTCTTTGACGGGGCGGCCTCGACACCCGACGGGGGGACCGTGGATGTCATCGTCCCACAGAATTACTTGGGCAACGTCGTTGCCTTTGTCTCCATGATCGAAAACCTGGAAGTCACACCGGACGTCGAATCGAAGGTCGTGATCAACGAACGGACCGGAACCGTCATCATGGGCGAGACCGTGAGGATCTCCACCGTCGCCATCGCACACGGCAACCTGAGCATCCAGATCAGCGAGTCGGCCAATGTCTCACAGCCGCTGCCCTTTTCAGACGGCCGGACAGTGGCGACACCCCAGACAGACGTGGCGGTTCAGGAAGGCCGCAGCCCGATCTATGTGATGAACCAAGGGGTCAGCATCGGCGACGTGGTCCGGGCCCTCAATGCGCTCGGTGTTTCACCCAGGGACCTGATCGCCATATTTCAAGCCCTCAAAGCGGCCGGTGCCCTGCAGGCCAAACTGGTGATCATCTAATGACCGATACTGTCCTGATCCCGGGATCACTGCGGCCTCCAGGTGACGCACGCCCGGCGACTGTCGGCAACCGCGCCACCGACGAAAACAGCGGGCGGTTGCGGGAGGCCTGCTCCGAATTCGAGGCCCTTTTCATCAATCAGCTGCTCAAGGAACTGCGGGCCACGGTCGGCAAATCCGGCTTGATGGACGGCGGGCGGGCGGAAGAGGTTTACACCGGCATGATGGACACCGAAATGGCTCGGGACCTGGCCGCCAAGGGCGGTATCGGCCTGGCCGCCATTCTTTACCGGCAACTGGAACCCGCACGGGCGGAACGGCTATCGGTTCCGGGCCCGTCTGATCCGGCCGGCTCAGAAACCGCGGTAAGGCGCCGGCAGAGCCTTGGACGGACCGGTGACTCTAAAGTTTTGACGCCCGCTGCCGATAAACCGAATGAAGCGCCTTCAATAAATGCAGGTATGTCAGGACCGAGGCGGCCGCTGCTGCGATGACGTAACCATCGGTTCGAACAAAGGATCGG
The DNA here is from genome assembly GCA_032127235.1 of Deltaproteobacteria bacterium. Taxonomy (GTDB): domain Bacteria; phylum Desulfobacterota; class Desulfobacteria; order Desulfobacterales; family SG8-13; genus JARFQH01. Next base: position 4,386 of record JAQAZR010000331.1, on the reverse strand, counting down.
AATGGTTCCGGCGGCTGCCCTTGGAGCGTTTTACATGAGAAAAGGGTCATGAAAATCAGCGCTAAACAGTCACCGAGCGGCCTGCTGGCCGGTCTCGGCCCCCTTGGCGAAAACCGCAGGGCGGAGGTGATTGAAGCACTGCCGGCGCCGCAAGAACCGAATGGAGACCAGGTGGTTCTGTCGCCTGCAGCCCGGGAAGTTCAGGAGGCTCTGCGGCAGATCCGGTCGCTTCCCGATGGGCACGGTGAAGCGGTGGCGGTTCTGAAGGAACAGGTCCAAAGAAACACCTATCCGTTTGACTTTCGGTTCATCGCCCGGAAGATGATGACGGAACAGCTGGTGAACCAGGCTCTCTAAACCAGGAGCCTTCCGGACACCGTCGGAAATGAGATCATGCAGGACACCCTGAACCGATTGCTGGCGCTTCTTGACACGCTCGAGCGCGTCTATCGGTCGTTGCGCGGTGAACTCGAAAACGAGCGAGCGGCCTTGACCGCAGCCAATCTGGCCGACTTCTTGGTGGCCAGGGACCGGAAAGAAGCCTTGCTGAACCGCCTCCAAGAGCTTGAGGATCAACGTGTGCGGCTGACCGATCAACTCGCCGCGGCACTCGACCTGCCACCGGCAACGGTTACCGTCAGTCGCCTGGCCCACCACCTGCCGCCGGCAGAAGCCGGACGGCTGAAAGTCTGCGGTGACAGATTGACGGCGACCCTGGCGCAGGTCGGAAATCTGAACGGGGCCAACCGGACATTGATCGGGGCGTCTTTGGGATTTGTAGAAGGCTCGCTGCAGATGCTGCAGGGTCTCAGGCGCCCGGCGTCGATCTATCATCACAACGGTCGGATGCACAGCGCGCCTTGCAGCGGCACGCTCCTGGCTGATGACTATTAAGGCAAACGGCGGATGGCAAACGGCAAATGGCAAAGGGCAAACGGCGGACGGCGGAAATCGGGTGAGAAGTAAAAGGGAACGAAAACTATCATGGCCAACATCATCGGTCTGCTCGACATCGGTAAAAGCGCGCTGCTGACCCACCAGCAGTCGATCAACGTCACGGGTCACAACATCGCCAACGTGAATACCCCCGGCTACACCCGCCAGCGGGTGAACCTGGCGGCCAATTCACCGCTCGATTCTACACCGGGACAGATGGGTGACGGTGTCGTGGCCGTCGACATTCAGCGGGTTTATGACCGCTACGTCAGCGGTCGGATCAACACCGAACAGCAGGGCCTCGGCCGTTGGGAGGCTCAGAAAAACGCCCTGGAGAGCGTCGAGATCGCTTTCGACGAAGCCGGCGGTTACGGTCTGAGCGGATCCATGACCGAATTCTGGAATGCCTGGCAGGATCTGTCCAACAACCCCTCGGGTCACACCGAACGCGTTTCCCTGCTGTCCAAGAGCGTATCCCTGACGAGTGCCTTCAACAACACCGCTGCCGGTCTGCAGCAACAGCAGGTCGACCTGGATGCCGTTATCCGGGGAGGCGTCGATGACATCAATGCCCTGGCGGTCGAAATTGCCGATCTCAATCGCAAAATCGGTGAAATCGAAATCGGCGTCCAGAACGCCAACGACTTGCGCGACCGCCGGGACCTTCTGGTGACCCGCCTCGCCGAACTCGTCGCTGTCAGCACTTTCGAAGACGGACAGGGGCGCGTCACCGTTTCCGTCGCCAACGGTCGGCCGCTGGTCGAAAACGGTCAGGCGTGGCGCCTGGGGACCACAACCAACGCTGCCGGTCACCAGGACGTGACCTGGATCGATTCTAGCGGAACAGCCGTCGATATTACCGCGAATATCAATGGAGGCAAACTGAAGGGCTGGCTTGACGTCCGCGATGCCGCCATTCCCGATTATCTGGCGCGTCTCGATGAATTGGCCGGTGACGTGGCGGACGGGGTCAACACGCTTCACACAGCCGGCTTCGACATTGACGGCACGGCCGGACAGGCATTTTTCAGCGGTTCCACCGCGGCCGACATCGGCCTGAATCCCATCATTTCGGCCGACCCCAAACTGGTTGCCGCTGCCGCAACGGCTGCCGGCGCACCCGGCGATAATGCCAACGCCGTTGCCATTGCCGATCTGCAGCATACGTCCGTCATGGGCGGCGGTACGGCGACCTTCGATGATTTCTACCGCGCGCTGGTGACCGACGTCGGCAATCAGGTGCGCTCCGCGACCGATTTCGCCGAACACCAGTCGGTGATGCTGACCAGCCTCGACAATTACCGCGAGTCGATCTCGGGGGTTTCGCTGGAAGAAGAGATGCTCAACCTGATCAAGTTCCAGCATGCTTTCGATGCGGCTGCCAAGTTGGTCACCACCGTGGATGAAATGATTCAGACGATGATGGACATGACCCGCTAACTTCTTTTCCGTAGGCAAGCGCCTGTTGATCCCTTTACCGGGGCAATGACAACTGCCTATGCTTGAAAAAGAACGATCGAAGGGGATTCGCACAACGGGATAACCGGCCAACGGCCCAGCGGCCAACTGATATTGGAGGCTTCATGCGCATAACCAGCAAAATGATGACGGGCAACATTGCCGAGAATCTCTATCGTCAGGCCGAACAGATCCTGAAGTCCCAGAAGGCCGTGGCCACCGGTAAGCGCATTCAGCGGGTATCGGACGACCCGGTCGGAATGGGGAAGGTGCTCGACTACCGGCGCAGTTTGGCGAGTATCGAACAGTATCAGCAAAATGTGATCCGGGGTAAAATGCGTCTCGAGATGAACGAGACCGTCCTTGACGACGCTGCCGGTCTGCTCAACAGCGCCGTCAACGTGGCAGTGGAGGCCTCTTCGGGGCCGTTGGACACGCGCCCGATACTGGCCGAGGAGGTTCGAAATCTTCGACTCCAACTGGTTCAGTTGGCCAATAGCAAAATAGGGGACACCTATCTTTACGCCGGCCATCAGACCGATGTGGCACCCTATTCACACCACATGGAGATCGCGGGCGGGGCACCGGGCGCCATCGAATTCGGTCTGGCGGCCGACGCCACTGATGTCACTATAGAAATCCACGATGCCACGGGTGCGCTCGTGCAGACCCTCACGCAAGGAGACGGGTCCACCCCCGGCAGCGGCGGAACCGCCGGGACCAACAGCATCGCCTGGAGCGGCCCGGACGGTGAGTACAGCTTTACCGTCACTGCCGGATCCGCGGGCACGGAGGTCGTGGACTACGAGACGTACAACGGCGACAGTGGCGATATCCGGTTGATTCTCGGCGACCGGACCAACATCGTCATCAACGCCGACGGCGGTGAGACCTTCGGCGACATGTTCGAGCGGCTCGCGCAGCTGCAGCAGGCGTTGCAGAACCCTGATCCGGTCGCGGGCACATCCGCGGCCGCCGCGGCCGTCGATCCCCTCACCAGCGCGGCGGATCGTCTCGAGCGCGTGCGGGCCGATGGGGCCGTGACATTCAAACATCTGGAATTGACCGAAGACCGGTATGCCGGCCTGAAGCTGAATGTCGAGGACATGTTGGAAAAAACCGAAAATGTCGATATGGCGACGGCCATCGTCGAGTTGCAGAAGTTCGAAACCGACTATCAGACGACCCTGGCCACGGCCGCCAGGGTGCTGCAGCCAAGCTTGATCGATTTTCTGAAATAGTGATGTATGGATGAACACAGGGCGAGAAATGAAACATCGTTACCTTGCAACCCTTCTGGCCGCGTCGTTTCTCTTCTTCTTGCCGACCGTCGGGCATGGGCTGGAGAGCCGTGACATCATACGCCTGAAGCAGGCCGGCGTCTCGGATGAAACCGTTCGGGTCCTGATCCGCGAAAAGTCCCTGGAGACCGGTGCCTTCAAAGTCGACGAAATCCTGACACTGAAAAAAGCCGGCCTGTCGGATGCGACGTTGCGGATGCTGATTGCCGAGCATTCTTTTCTCAAAGACCGTCAGCCCATCGTTTACGGACAGCAAATCCACGCGATCAAATTCACTTCCGTGCAGGATGTCATCCGGCTTAAAGAGGCCGGCCTGAGCGACACCGTCATCCAGGCTATTCTATGTGTTCTTCAGGAAGACAATTCGACTGACACCCAAAAGGCCTGGGACATGTTGAACTCGATGGGCATCCTGATCGACAAACGCGGTGGCCGCTGAGAGTGCTTGCGCCCGATCGCTCTGCCGTAAACCTCGCTGCGAAAAGGGTTGATTGCCGGATGCCCAATGACCGAGATCGACTGCCATAGATGTGACCATTATTTTGTCACCTGGGACGAACAGCGCCCTCACGGCTGCCGCGCCATGGGCTTTAAAAGCCGGTCGTTTCCATCCGCGCTGGTGCGCAGTTGTTCGGACGGCATGGCATGCCGTCTATACGCAGAAAAGAGTCGGAGGCGCCTTAATCGCCGG
>JAQAZR010000330.1:0-5406 GCA_032127235.1 Deltaproteobacteria bacterium | reverse complement strand
AACCGTCGATATGTCGGCGTATTTCTTGGCCGGCAGGAGCATCAGGACACCATTGCGGACCAAAGGCAACCGCTCCTGGACCAAAGCGACGGCATCCTTGTCCTTGAGTTCGAGGTTCATCGTCACGCGCAGGTAGCGGGCGCCGCCTTCATCGGCAAGGTTGACGATGAAGGTATCGAGAGGATGGATCGGACCGATCTTGACCAGTTCCTCCGCTGGAGGGGCTCCTGTTTCACCGGAATCCGCCGAGTGGGCATTGGCGGCATTCATCTTGTTCCACATGAAAAAGAATCCCGTGCCCATCATGCCCAGGAGCAGCACGAATACTAGCGCAACGATAATCAGTACCTTATTCGACATGATCGCCTCTTTCCTCCATCAAGATGAAATCTTCTTCTATAGACTTTTGATAAAGGTTTTGGGCTGTGTTATCGGTCGTCGGCGTATTACAATACAGCCTTCTCCCTCTGGCCTTGCCAAAACCATTATCGTAAAGCCTATATATCGGTGTTTGACCGCCCTGCCGGCAGCCGTAAAAACCGACCGCAAGCGCGACGCCGACCTCATCCAGCCGGAATAAAGCAAGGATTATGCCACCAAGAGAAGGCAGTTGAAGGAGGTTGAAAGAGTAGAAAAAAGGGAAGCAGAAGGATACAGGGCGTGCCGTAGGACAACTGGAGAACGCCGCTTACACGGTCATAGGCCGTCAATAATTTTAGGAACTTGTCAAGTCTTTGACGTCATTGGTCCAGCCCGACCGGGGGGCTCGGCAAAGGGGGCCGCAGGTGTGTGCCGGCAGGCCGGAGAAAATATCTGCTCCAACCTGCCGGCCATCTGCCGGGGAGCCTCCTTGGGGAGGACACTATTATTGCCGGGAGCCGCATGCACCGGCCGGAACTTTCAGCCCAAACCTCGATCAACAGGGTATTGGCCCCAATTCACAGACGCTCCGATTAACGCTTGATGTTGATCAGTTCGGTGAGAATCTCGTCGCTGGTTGTGATCACCCGTGAGTTCGCTTGAAACGCCCGCTGGGTCGTGATCATCTTGACAAACTCCTGCGCCAGGTCGACGTTCGACATTTCTATTGCACTGGGGCTGATGCTGCCGAGGGACCCGCTGCCGGGTACACCCGGCAGCGCCTGACCGGACTCAAGGGACTCGGCGTACAGGTTGTGTCCCATTTTGGTCAAACCGTAGTAGCTGGGAAATTCGGCCAGCGCCAGTTGGAACAGAGGCGTCAGCTGCCCGTTGGAATAGGATCCCATCAAAATGCCGGCCTCGTCGAAGGATAGACCGCGAAGTGAACCGGCCGGATAGCCATTCTGGCCCAAGAACGTCGTACTGGACGGTGAGGCGTAACCGGTCAGATCGCCGTTATTCAAACCGGATGCATCGTACAGATTCCAGGTCACGGTCTGAGTAGGGGTAGCACCGTTAGTGAGGGTCAGGACCATGGGGATGTTGGCAGCCGGGGTCGTCAACTGGCCTGCGGTATCGAAGACGAGGGGGGTGGTAGCAGCGCCATTGAGGGTGACGCCGGTTCCGGCGGATGCCGGTATCGACGCGCCAACGTCCCATGCACCGGGGCCCGCATTGGTAAAGGTGAGTGTGACCGGGATGTTGTTGCCGAGGGAATCGTAGATGGTCACCGCCGATGAAAAAATGTCGCCTACTATCGCTCCGGCGTTGAGATTGATATCCGCATTAATTTCGGTGGAACCCATGGGTGGCGTAATGGATCCGCCCGGCACCGAGATATCGCTCAAGCTGCCCAGGGCGAATGTTCCGTCCGGGGCGACACCGGTGACCGGATACCCCTGGACCACCAGATTGTCAGGATTGCGCAGGTCCCCGTTGCGGTCGAAAGTGAATTCGCCGGCGCGGGAGTAAAATCTGCCCCCGTTGTCGTCATTGAGTGTAAAAAATCCGCGACCGTTGATGGCCAGGTCGGTCGGGCTGCTGGTGTTCTCGAGAGAGCCCTGGCTCCACGAGGGAGTCGTGCCCCAGAAATCGACACCGCGGCCGATATCGTTGCCGCTGGAGCCGCCGAGAGACTGGCTCAAGATGTTGGCAAACGAGGAGCGGTTGGCCTTGAAGGCCGTGGTGTTGACATTGGCGATGTTGTCGCCGACAACGGTCATGGCCGTGGCGTTGGCGTTCAGTCCCGATATTCCGGCAAATAAAGATCCAATCATGTGAGTGGTCCTCCTGTCTGAACTTTACGGATTCAATCCGTCTGTTTGAGCAGCGCCTGTCGTCGAAGCGTCTGCGGTCACTTCTCTGATGTCGTTCACTGAGATGCTGTAATCCCCGGCCTTAAGCTGGGGCGTCTGGCCGTCGAAGTTCACACCGGTCACCCGGGCCGAGATAAACGGTGTGGCTGTTGCCGCTTCTCCATCGAAGTCAGTCGCCAGAATTTCGTAGCTGTATTGGCCGACGGACAACCGGTTTCCTTCCTGATCGCGACCGTCCCAGTCCAGGGTGTGGCGTCCCGAGGGCAGCGGTCCACCCTCGATGGTCCTGACGAAATTGCCTTGCGGGCCGTAAATGTTAGCCGACAGGTATTGGACATCCTGTGTCAGGTCAAAGCCCAGTGCGGCTTCACTGCCGTCCCTCAGCACAACGGTGTTGCCCGGTGCCTCGACCGTTTTGCCGATCAAATCGACTACCTGGGCGTTCTTGATCGCCGCCTGATAGTTCTGCAGGCTTTCCAGGTTGGTATTGATATTGTTGAGCTGCTCCAGAGACGTGAACTGTGCCAGCTGGGCGGTGAAATCGGTGCTATCGAGCGGGTTCAGCGGGTCCTGATGCTGCAGCTGAGCCACGAGCAGGTTCAGGAAATCATCCTTGCCCATGATCGCCGTATCGGATGACACAGCCTTAGCGGTGGTCGAGACCCCGGTCGCTTCAATCGCGGCAATGGTCATAATGCGGTCGTCCTTTAATGGGTGGTTGGCAGAATATGAGAATCGAATTAATGTCTCTCATGGTCAATCAAACGAAACAGTCGACACCGGCCGTCGAGGGGTTCCCCATTGCCGGCTTCAGGACCGCCGCCGGGGCTGTTTCCTGAAAATACGGCCGGTCGGTCGACGGCACGCGCCTTGCCTGCGCCGCACGATCGGAAAAGGCCGAGTGCCGGTTGAAGTCGTTGAATTCGTTGGCCACCGACACCTCGAGCTCGTCCACCCGCAGTCCCTGGGCCTGGAGGTCGGCTTTGAGCTGACTGATGCCGCTGTCGATGAGATTCTTCGCCGCATGGGATTCGGCCATGATTCTGAGGCTCACCTGGTGATTTTCGGTCACAATCTGCAGCCTCACGTGGCCCAGGCTGTCCGGCTTGAGATCGATGCGGACTTCGGACTGGCCGTTCCTCAAGCGAAAAACCGCCTTATCGACAATCTGACCCAGGGTCTCTGCGCGCAGGTCCTTGGGGTGGTGGGTTTCACCGGTCTCCGTGGTGGCTGTCGCCTCTCCCGCACCGTTCACGGCTCGCTGGGGAGCCAAAAGCATGTCGGCGACTTTTTGTTCGGACTCGGTGCCGGATTTGGCAGTCGTCACGCCGGTGCTCTCCTGATAGCCACCGGCATCCGTTTTCAGGGCAGAGGTCGACCACGAAGGCCTTTCAGCTCCTTTTTCGGAAGCCTGCGGTTCGCTGCGATAGGCTTCGAGATCACGACCCGCGCCGTTGCCGAATTTTTGCGACAGGTCGTCTCCGGACTGCGATTCGTTGAAAACGGAAGATAAGCCGCCGGTCCGCGCAGTCGCAGGCGAATCGCCGCGAGCGGACGCGGACGTCGATGAGGTCGAACTTTTCTCCGTCAACCCACCGGTATCCTTTTCAACCCGGTTCTGGTGTCTGTTTTTTTCCGACCGGGCTGCATCCGTTTTGACGGCGGCATCGGTCGTGGTGGCATCGATCGCAACATCGGCTGCAGGGTCAATAGCCATCGTCGCCGACGCTTGGGCTTTCGCCGCTGACGCCTGAGGGTCGGGCTTTTCTGTGTCGGTTCCCTGAAAGACCTTCGTTTCTTTTCCGGTTTCCGCTGGGTCCACGGCAGTTTGGCCGCCCTCCTGGCGCGATGCGACCGCCACAGTCGGTTCGGACCCGCCGGGTGATGCGGGTGTCGATTTCGCCGCGTCGACCACCAAACCGCCCGCATACCGATCACCGTCGGAAGACGGGGATGATGCCGATACCGGTTGAGACACCGTGCTCTCGGCCGCCGGATCCGATGCCTGCTCTGCGCTCATAGAGACATCACCCGCTGACGGTTTGTCGCCGGTTGAAAGGGTCGCAGGATCCGTCGCCATGCCCTCGGCATCGGACGATTGCGACTCCTGTGCCGTGCAGCCGTCCTCGGGTTGATTATCGGGCTCCGAAGAATCGGGCCGGTTTTTACGCGAATGGCCACTCGTTTTTGCGGCCGAATCGACCTCTTTGCCGTCGGATGATGGCGGCCCTGTCGTTTCCTGCCGCACGCGGGCACTTTCCAGGGCCGTGTCAAAAGAGCCGGCGTCTTCGCTATCAGCCCTTTGATAACGAGATTGTGAAGCGCCACACCGATCGTTCCTGACGGCCGTATTCCCGGGCCGCAGGATGTCCATCTGAGGGCTGTTTGTTAAGAGAAAATCTAACGGCATTCGTCTTATCCTCGAAAGATACTATGAAACCGGCTGTCGGCACTAATTATAAACTTTATCTCAAAGCCTACAGCACGGAACATGCCAAAGATCTTCGGCCGATTGCAGAAGTGAAAAGAAATCCGGACGATGGACTCAATACAGTGAATTTATATCGGTTTTATCAAACGCGACCCTATCCGTCGTAAGCGATAGATGCCGGCACCGCTGCAGACAGCCAGCCCGGCGGCCCTTGAGTCCGGTAATAATTACCCGCGGCGGCAAAGTTTGCCGGTCTATATTTTCAGCCCACGGAATATGCACAATAAGGTTACTAAAGAGAAACAAAGTCTCTCGCGGAGCCCTCAGAGCGCGCCGAGTCTTATATTCCCAGTTAACTCTCTGAACTCGAACGAAGTGGGCGAGAGCACCATTTTTTAATGTCGAATGGGGGGAGGTCTACAGATTCAAACACCGCTCAAACCGACGGGCTTCAGCGGGTGCGGGCGTGTCGCGTGACGGCCATCTCGTTCATGAAGTCCTGTTCTTGCTTCAGTCCCTTTTTGGCAGCGACGGTCATCTGTTTTTCTTTCAGCTTGTCCAGCACCTTGCGTTTTTTAAGCGCTGCAACCAGCTCCGTGCGTCTCTTTTCGAAAAGCTGCGCAGCGGTCGCAACTCTTGTCTTCTGGTCCGCGATGCCAAACGCCAGCTGGTCGAAGTATCTTTGGAAGAGAAGCATTTCGGAAGCAGTCATATGGCTTTTCAGCTTCTGCTGCAATT
>JAQAZR010000329.1:0-3261 GCA_032127235.1 Deltaproteobacteria bacterium | reverse complement strand
ACCTCACCCCCGAGCAGGGCCAAGCGCCGTCGGCGGTCAATGAATCGGTCACACGGCCGTTATTTAGATAAGAGTTGATCGAAAAGGCGATCCACGATATAATTACCTGATTTTGTTGATCTTCGCAAACCCACAAGACGAAAATGGCAGAGAAGTAGAACAAGGCGCACATAAATGCAAAATAATCACCTGGAAATTTTAGAGATAATTTCGAATAAATTCAAAGAGATCGATCAAATTATCGGGAACGTGTCGCTGATGGGCTATCAGATCGGGATTCTTCCGGCCCTCTCGATTTCCATTTTCTTGGTTCTCATTTTACTGTTTTTTCTGAAACGCAAACGCAAAGGAAGGGCGGTGCCACAAGCGGAGCCTCCGCCAGCTATTATCGAAGAGACGATCGAGTCGATTGACGAGGCGAAAGAGATTGACGAGGGGAGCATTGTCGAATTTTTTTTGAATATTTACAAGATACAGTTAGGGGAGACCCAACTGGCCCGGGGAAGCATTAAATTGCTGGATTCCGTTGTGGTCGATACGCGCAGAACCTATGAATTGCAAGTATTCCATGATAAGCAGTGGGTATCGAGGCGCATGAGCGTCGGTCTTGCCGGCGACGACAGCGCCAGCCGCAGCAAATGTTTCACCGTGATTTACGATGACCATTTCGTGATCAAGGTCCCTCAGAAACCGATCACCAATTTTGAAAATTATATCACCGCCATCGAATCCGACCGGGAGATCGTCAAGAAGGTTTCCCCTCGGGAATGCATCGTGCCGACAGTGGCGGCCGTCCTCAAGATGATCCGTCCATTTTCAGAAAGTAAACAACTGACCCCGGAGCAGTTGGAAGAAAAATATCTCGATTGGTTGAGAAAGTTCCCCTCTTTCCAGGCTCATTTGAGAATCGGGGATTCGTATGTCTTTGTGATGGATCTCTCACGCTACTTTTTCCTCAGTCACATCGTCAATGATTTCCATGACCTGCCCAACAAACTCTACCAGGAGATCGTCGGTTATCCGGATGTCATCTGGGAAAACCACGGTTTCGAAGGGCGCTATGCCGCCGAAAACGATGAACAACTCGATGCTGTCCGGAAGGCCTATAAGTCATTCGAGGAGCGGTCCCAGATTCTGTTGAACAAAACCGCTAAACACAAATTCCCCCGCTTTACGCTGCAGAAGTGGTTTCTGATTCATCTGGCCGGCAGGCAACTGGAGGTGGGCCATAAAGACCTGACTCCGGACCGGGTCGAAAAAATCAACGCTCTGCTGAAAAAAACCTTTGCCGAAAACAAGGACACCATTGACAACTACCGCCGAACAATTCGGGGGTGCATCCAGTCCGTGACGGTCAGCCAGAGCATGCACCAGATTGCCGGTCTCGTGACCAACTTGCTCGATCTGCTGGCCTGGCTGCGGTCAAGAGGTGTGGCCATGCGGGACCTGAAGCCCGACAATCTCTTAATTGCCGGCGACAAGGCCAGATACCCGGAATTTCTGGACATGCGCGAAAACTATTCAATCGGGCTCATCGATGTTGAGACAGCTGTTGCTTACGGCTCCGATAGTAATCGGCAGATACCGCAACCGATTCTGGGCGGAACTCCCACCTATGCGACACCGGCGCATTTCATGCCGAACGAGACCCTGGCGGCTTGCTTTCAAGACGCCGTTCGCATTTTGTATCTCCAGGACTGGTATGCTGCGGTCGGAATCATCTACGAGATGATCACCGGTGAAGGACTGTTCACTCAGACCGGCAAATTGATCATCGGCATCAAAAACCTGATGTTCAGGAACGCGGGTGAAGCTGCAGCCCGGCTTGAGCTTTTAAAAAACACCAGCCGGATGTTCTGGCACAGCGCCCGGTCAGAAATGGCGAAGAAAGCCGGAGAGAAAAAGCACATCCTGCAAAGGGTCACCGTCGGCTTGACCGATGACGTTCGAGCGCTGTTCCTTAAAGAATTGCAGATGGAAAAGCACTGCATCCTTAGGCGTATCAAGGAGACTGTTGCCGGCCAGAGGATATTTAAGAACGAAAAAACCCGCCGAAATCTTTTAATTGCATCGCGAAAAAAAATTACGCAACTAAAGGTCAAGTGGAATAAAGCCCAGCCGGACGGTGGTCAGGGTCTCAGGATCTTAAACGATTTGGAAGCGCTCAAGCGCGCAACCGAAAAAAATATGCAGCTGACGACCCTCCTCGAAGATCCCCTGTCGACCGTATCGGCTGATGAACTGCTCTATTTCATGTTCGATGTCGTTCAAAAGGCCATGTATCGAGAGACATGGGGCGAACTGGTTCCCGCCGAGGTCGCGGGCGTTCGGAAGGAGCAGGGGGCGACCACGGTCGAGGCCACCATTTGATTCCCATAGTGTCCGTCCACGGTTTCCTGGAAAGCACTAATCAGTTTCCGATTCAGAAATGTGCAATTTTCTGCAAGTTCAAGGAAATCGGAGGAATTGTGCGGAGGCGTACTTTTGTACGCCGCACAAGCGATTCATCCGATTGACGCCGAAATTGCGGAAAAGGGCCATTTATGGACGGAAACTATTTGATTGCCGCAGCGATTGCCGCCGCCGTCTTTCTAATAGCGTTCATATCACCGGGAACCAGCTCCCACTCGGTCATCGTCAACTTGGGATCGCTCGATTTGCGCGGAATCAGGTGCAGGTGGTAGTGCAAAACGATCTGGTTTACGGCTCTTCCGTTGAGTTGTATAAAGGCGATGCCGTCCGGATTAAGGGAAATTTTCATAGCCCTGGCGATCTTTAAAGATGCCTGGTGAATAGCGGCGAGATCCTCCCCATCGATTTCCCAGATGTTTTCGGCGTGTCGTTTGGGAATAATCAGTGTGTGTCCGGTATTAAGAGGGTTGACGTCTGCGAACGAGAGAACCCTGTCGTTTTCGAGAATCTTGAAACACGGGATCTCTCCCCTGACGATCTTGCAGAAGATGCAGCCTTCCATTGAGGTCTCCTTTCCAATCGGGTTGGGTCCATTTCGCAGTCTTTTTTCAACCTATGGTTTATGATTCAACCTTCTGGATTCATGACATGCCGAAATGAATTATGAGGTTAAGACCGGTCAGCCAATTTTGGATATGTCTCCGAAGGTCTTGATTTCCATCGGCAGGTCCGAGACCGATATGGCGATTTCGGCCCCGAGTGCGAACGCCCTTTCGATGACGTTTTCTAGCTGGATCACATTACCCGGCCAGTGATACTGAAGCAGATACGACAAGGCTTCCGGCTCAA
>JAQAZR010000328.1:0-8474 GCA_032127235.1 Deltaproteobacteria bacterium | reverse complement strand
TGAGCATTCACCATGAGTTTGGGCACCTGCAAACCGTTCCTTTTGTGCTGCTCTACACTGCTATTCTGCTGTCGGTGTCAATTGGGGAAGGAACGATTTCCTGGTTCAAGATACTCATCTTTGCGGTGTCCACGCAGGCAGTCTGGGAGATAATGTCTGAACTTTTTACCTTGTTCAGCGATATTGAAGGTTATCGCACCTGTTACGACGGCGTTAAAATACTCCCGAGGGTCATCTTTTGGCTGTCATCTTTCGTGGCGGGTTTTGCCGGTGCGTTCATTCTCGTGCAGTGACGCCTGTTAATTGACACCGTATTCTTTGAGTTTCAATTGTAAAGTGCGACGGCTGATTCCTAAAATCTCGGCCGCGCGTGTACGGTTGCCGTCTGTCTCCTGCAGTGTTCGCATGATCATCGCCTTTTCCATTTCCTTGAGTGATTTGCCCGAAAGCATTTCGGCCGAGATTTGCTCGTATTCGGGATCGAGACTTTTCAGGACACCTGGAAATTCATCGGGCGTGATGAAATCGCCCCGCACCATGATCACGCTGCGCTCCACGACATTTTCCAACTCGCGTATATTGCCCGGCCAATCATAACGCATGAGCAGATCCATGGCCTTCGGCGTAAACCCCTTCAGGTTCCGGTGATTTTTCTTGGCATAGCGCTTCAGGAAAAAATCCACCAGAAGCGGGATGTCCTCCCTTCGATCGCGTAAGGAGGGAACGGTGAGGTTAACGACATTGATCCGATAATAAAGATCTTCTCTGAACCGATTGGCCCTGACCTCCTCTTCCAGGTTTTTGTTGGTGGCCGTTATAATTCGTGTATCGACTTTGAACGTTTCGGAACTTCCAATCGGCTCAAATTCGCGCTCCTGCAGGACCCGCAGGATCTTTGATTGGGTGGCCATCGACATCTCGGCAATTTCATCTAAAAGAATCGATCCCTTGTGGGCCAGGTGAAATCGTCCCTGTCTGCGGCTGACAGCGCCGGTGAACGCGCCCTTTTCGTGGCCGAAGAGCTCGCTTTCCAGAAGGGTCTCTGGCAGTGCGGCACAATTGACCTTGATAAACGGATAGCTGCTGCGGGGACTGTTCTGGTGGATGGCGTTGGCGATGAGTTCCTTTCCGGTGCCGCTTTCCCCCAGTATGAGTACCGTTGCTTCAGAGGGCGCGACCATCGCGACGGTTTCAAGAAGCTCTTTCATGGTGCGACTGCGGCCGATGATATTCGAGAAATCAAAGCGGCTGCCGAGCTGCTCCTTTAAAAAAATGTTTTCTTTTTCAAGTTGGTGATGCCGCAGGGCTTTGGCCACCAGAATTTTTAGCTCGTCGATATCGAGGGGTTTTGTCAGATAATCGTATGCGCCTGACCTCATGGCCTGTACCGCCGTGTCGACCGATGCATAGGCCGTCATCATTATAATTGGTATATCGGGGCTGATTTCCTTGATTTTTTCCAATGCCTCTATACCGCCAACTCGATTCATGCGGATATCCATGAGAATAAGATCGTAAAACCGCTCCTTCACCGCTTCAATCGCCGACTGTCCGTCCTGCGCACGCTGCGTTGCGTATTTTTCGACTTTCAGCACGGCTTCGAGCATCTGACAATGGGCCGTTTCGTCGTCGACGATCAGAATTTTAGGCGTCATCCTTTTTCCTTCGACATTTTACCTGGCTGGGATGGTATGGAAGTTTTCGGCCCATTATGCGAAGCTGAATTATCGGTGCTAATCGGCAGGTCGATTGTTATGCGGCAGCCTTTGACCTTTCCGGGAACAGGGCTCACAAAGTTGATTTCGCCACCGTGATTCTCCACGATCATATGAACGATGGCTAAACCCAGACCGGTACCCTTTTCCCTGGTCGTATAAAAAGGATCAAATATCTTACTTGCATTACCAGGTGGAATGCCCGGACCGTCGTCCTCGACACTGAGTGTCAGCAGGTTGGAATCAACCATGCGCGCTTCGATTGTTACATTCCCCCCAGATTCTACTGCCTGCAAGGCATTCAAAATAAGATTGAGCATGACCTGGGTGATTTGGTTGCCGTCCACATTGATCTTCTTCAAGCCGTTGGATGTCGATACGCGGATGTTTATGTTCCGCAGCCGGGCATCTTCTTCCACCAAGCGTACCGTATGATCCAGCAGTTTGGGCAAATCCGTCGGGACCAAATCGGGTTTGACGGGTCGTGCAAACGAGAGCAGGTTTGTCACCACGTTGTTAATCCGATCCACTTCCTTAACCATTATTTCGGCGTATTCACGTTCTTCAGGTTTATCCTCCAGAACGTGTCCCAGAAACTGGGCAAATCCGCGAATCGAACTCAGCGGATTTCGAACCTCATGGGCAACGCCGGCCGCCAGCTCCCCGATCGCTGCCAGCCGTTCCGACCGCCGCACCTTTTCCTGCAACCGCTTGATTTCAGATAAATCCCTAATGATGATGACGGCTCCTGTAGAGCGAGCTTTTTCGTCTATTATTGGTGAAACGCTCAAGGCCAGTGGAACCTTTTCGACTCCTCTGTTGTACACGATCTCCTTCTCCACAAAAGATGCCCCCTTGGTGAGCGTCTCGTTTATGCCCGAGGATTGAAAATCGATGAATGACTTTAACTCGATATTTTTTACCTCTGTCTCTTTCATGCCGAGCAGATCGAGAGCCATATCGTTGAAGGAGGTGACTTTTCCATGGTTGTCGATGCTGATCATGCCGTTGGCCATGCTGGCAATGACCTGCTGCAGATGATCACGGCTTTGCTTGAGGGCTTTGCCTACCAGGTAATAATTCTGGATGACAAAAGTGAAAAAGAGCGCCCCGGACCCCAGCACCAGAAGAGTGGCCGCCATGATAACGGCATGCTCAATGTCTGAACGGTGGGCGGATTCAACTTCTTCCATACTCATTCCGAGAATCACGGTGTTGCCGGCATGGTGATCTGCAAACTGTCTGCTACTGCCCTGGCCCATCATATGAACGGTTTTCCCTGACGGCACGAGCGATTCCGGTGAAAAACGCTTGGCCAGTTCATAGATCAGCGAGCCGTTGTCCAACTTTCGCAAGCGGGCCACCACCTGATCATCGTTTTTCAGCTCAGGACGCCAACCCGCCCGAGTCTCCCCCTCCGAAATACCGGAAGCATGGGTAACAGTCCCGTGTTGATCATATAGGAAGATGTAGGCGATATTCTTATCCTTGCCGATTTCATGGATCAGGGTCTTCACGGAGTCTTCGTTCCATGTCGGCATCACCATCCCGGTCACCGCGCCCGCCTCCAAGGCATGCAGCAGGGTGACGCCCTGACTGTGAAGAAATGTCAGAGCGGTTTTTCTTTGATGATCCAGCGTACGATAGGTCAGAACGGCGACAAGCAAAATCAGCAGCAGAACAGCTGCTATGATGGAAAAAGCCGGCAGATACAGTTTTTTATGTCTGATGATTTGCATGAAAAAATCTGATCAGATGCAGATCCAACGTGTTAATTTGTTATCAAACACCCCGCGTGCCACCCCCTGACGGACCAATTGTCAAGCTGCTGTAGCCAGTTTTTTAAGCAGGGTTATTCTATCGTCATTCAGGAAAAGTACGGATCAGGGTTTCCTCATAGCTACGGTTTGGCTCTTGGACGACGGCTTCCGGACCGCGAAAAAAATTCTCAATTGCGGTCCGACCAACGCCGTTTCCGTGTAATAATTACGCACAGACGGATCAGATTCTATGCCTTCAAGGACCTCGTTTCAAGAAAAATATAATCATTTAAAATGATTATGCTAATGGCATTCTAATTGCAATAGTTAAACGAAGTGATCCAAATGAAACTCGGTCGATATGATTGAAAAGCAGCCGAGCAATGAAATCCTCGAAAGGAAACGGAAATGAAAAAAGTCATGGTTGGTTTGGCATTGGTTTTAACGGCAGGCCTTGTCTTTGTTTTTGCAAACGCCGACGCCCAGATGATGGGCGGCGGGATGGATTCCGGCATGGGCTGGGGGCAGGGAAACGGCTCCCAGTACCAGGGCGGATCGAGAAATGATCCAAACGGCAACAGCGGCTATGGGAATAACGGATACGGTATGGGACCCGGTATGATGGGTGGCGGTTACGGGATGGGTCAGGGGATGATGGGACCGGGATACGGTTCCGAACCTTCTCGACAGTTCCCTAACGGGGGGCAGCAACAGCCTCAGCAGCCGATCGACAAAGCGCAGGCACGATCAATGGTGGAAAATTACCTGCAGTCCACCGGCAATCCGAATCTGAAACTGGGAAAGCTCACCGATGACGGCAGCTCTTTTGAGGCCGATATCGTCACCAAGGACAATTCCATGGTCGACAAAATCCTGGTCGACAAGAACAGCGGTGCCATGCGGTCTGCATATTGAGCGCTATGAAAGGAGCGCCCATCGGGAGTGTGAATTGATGGGCCTGAAGAATGCCGGCCGCTATTACACCGGCAGGATTGTTGGGCCGGACGGCAAGATCGTCGATCGGGTCCTCATCGACAAGCAAAACAGAAGGATCCATTTCCTCAATCGGCAGAACGCATAAAACCTAACGCAGAAGAGGAGGATCAAAAAATGGAAAAAAGAGGTGAGAAACGCCATACAGAAAGCGCATCGATTATTTTTTCACCTTTCAGCATACAGAATTGGAGCGACAATTCTTCTAAAGTCGGCAACTTCAGCAGCAACGGCGTGTACATCATGGCCAACCGTGCATTGCAGCCGGGAGCCACAATTTATATCCGGGCCGAAAACATCTCATCCCCCAAGCGATGTGATGACGGTCCGGGGCTACTTCGCACGACCACCCTGGCGCAAGTCAGGTGGTGTCGACCGGTTGCAGAAGACTCCGGCTTTAGATTCGGTATCGGCGTGAAATATCTCTGATACCGCCGGACGTGCGCCATGAATAATGGGACAAAAATACTGATCGTCGACGATGACGCCACCCACCGCTTCATGCTGGAAAGTGTGCTCGGAAGCTGGGGATATTCCACGGAAGATGCCGATGACGGCACAACCGCTGTATGGATGGCCCGCAGCTGCCGTTATGCTCTCGTCCTGATGGATATTCGCATGAAAACGCTTTCCGGCCTCGATGCGCTTTTTGAAATAAAAAATCTTGATCGCTGCATACCGGTAATTCTGATGACGGCTTACTGTAATGAGAAGGTTGTTGCAAAAGCCCTGTTGCATGGCGCCGTCGCAGTCTTGAACAAACCGCTCCATCTGGATGAACTGAAAACTGTGATCAACAGGGTTATGGCGCGAAAGTGTCTTGAGGAGTGAAAAAATCCCGCCGGGCTGCATGTTCCTGATAAGGGTGGAGAAGCATGACCATCGAGAAGTCCCCGGTCTCTCTCAGCCGGGTGAGAGCAGCCCGTGAGAACACGATACATAAAGTGAGCCAGCAATGGAAATGATGATCGTTATGTTTTCGCCGGTATTTGCTTTGGCCTTGTTCTTGTTTTTACCGTTCTGGACGGCCTTTCCAGTTTATATTCCTATTTTTATCTTTGGTGTCATCGTTAATTTTAAAATGATGAAATCCATGAAGCTTCCGGTGAGGACAGGATTGGAAGATATGATGGGGCAAGAGGTTATGGTCATAGATGATATTGATCCAGAAGGAAAAGTTCGATTCAAGGATGAGATATGGGCGGCAACAGCAAGAGGAGCAAGGCTTGAGCAGGGTAAGAAAGTAAAGATTGTTGGATCCCTGGGGCTGGTGTTGGTTGTGGAGAATACGGAAATAAAAATATACCCTGCCAAAGGAGGGCTTTTCAATCCGATAAAGACAGCGAGAAGAAACAAAAAAGAAAAGATAGTGAAAATCGCACGAGCAACTGAGACAATTTTTTTTGTAGTATACTAAAAAACCAATCGACATATACGGGATTAACTGTATTGATTTCCATTTTCTCAAATGTAGAATAACTTGGTAAGAGATCACCGAACAGTATAACTCAACGACAGGCCAGATGGCGGGAAAAAAGTATACTTCTAAGAGAAAGTAAAAGCGGTTAAGGACACAACACCCTCCAACCTGTGGACCCAATGTGCGTTGGCTGTCATATTGTAACGAGGTAATGTCATGCACAAGCATGAACGAAGCGTGTCTTCAAATAATGAAGAAGTGCAGAAAAGTCACTGCGATCCGGTCTGCGGCATGGAAGTCTCCGATACGGACAGTGAATTTGCGTATGAATTCAAGGGCAGTCACTATTACTTCTGCAGCCGAAACTGCCAGGACCGTTTTGAAGCGAATCCCGAAAAATATCTAAATCCCGAGAGCGATTCCAGTGATTCCGAGGGGCGGACCTACACCTGCCCCATGCATTCCGAAGTACGGCAAGGAGCCCCGGGAGACTGCTCCAAATGCGGTATGGCCCTTGAGCCCGAAACCCCGGAGGCGCCCGGGCAGAAAACCAAATGGACCTGCCCGATGCACCCCGAGATCGTGCGCAGCGAACCCGGAGACTGCCCCAAGTGCGGGATGGCGTTGGAGCCTCAGACAGTATCGGTCGATGCGGAAGAAAACCAGGAATATGTTTACATGCGCAACCGATTCTGGGTGTCCGCCGTCCTGTCGCTCCCGCTGGTTCTTATCGCCATGCGTGATATCCTGGGTTTGGGGTTTATCGAAAACGTCATCGATCCCAAGCTGCTTCACTGGGGAGAATTCATTCTGGCCACTCCGGTGGTGCTTTGGGGCGGGTGGGTCTTTTATAAAAGGGCCTGGAAATCGATCGTCACCTGGAACCTGAACATGTTCACCCTCATCGGGCTGGGTACCGCCGTGGCGTATATCTACAGTTTGGTGGCGGTTTTTCTGCCCGATATTTTCCCGGCCGCGTTTCGGTCGGAAGAGGGAACCGTCGCCGTGTATTTCGAAGCCGCCGCCGTGATCGTGACCCTTGTACTTTTGGGTCAAATGCTGGAGCAGAGCGCCCGCAGCCGCACTGGAGCGGCCATCAAGGCCTTGCTCGGGCTAGCACCCAAGACGGCGCGTCGAATAAACGCGGACGGCAGCGAAGAGGATATACCGCTGGACAGTGTTCAGCAGGGCGACAAGCTGCGGGTTCGCCCCGGAGAGAAAATTCCGGTGGACGGCATGGTGCTCGATGGATCGAGCAACGTAGATGAATCGATGCTCACCGGTGAACCCGTTCCGGTGGAAAAGAAGAAGGGGGAACGGGTGATCGGTGCCACGGTCAACACCACCGGTTCTTTGGTGATGCAGGCCGAAAAGGTCGGCGCCGAGACCGTGCTCTCCCAGATCGTTCAAATGGTCGCCGAGGCGCAGCGCAGCCGCGCTCCGATTCAGAAACTGGCCGATGTCGTGGCCGCCTATTTCGTGCCGACAGTTATCGGATCCGCGGTGGTAGCCTTCGTCATCTGGTCCCTGATCGGACCTGAACCCCGGATGGCCTATGCGCTCATCGCCGCTGTTTCGGTCCTGATCATTGCCTGCCCCTGTGCGCTCGGTTTGGCCACGCCCATGTCCATAATGGTGGCCACCGGCAAAGGTGCCACCGTCGGAGTTCTGTTCAAGGACGCCGAATCCATCGAGATCCTTCGCAAGGTGGACACGCTGGTTGTTGATAAAACCGGCACCCTCACCGAGGGCAAGCCGAAGCTGACCGACGTGGTTGCGGTGGAACCAACCGACGAACGGACGCTGCTGATGCTGGCCGCCAGCCTGGAAAGGAGCAGCGAACACCCTTTGGCTGCTGCGATAGTTGCAGGGGCCGGCGAGCGGGATATCGAACTGATGGAGCCTGAAAATTTCAACTCCCACACCGGCCGGGGGGTTTCCGGGCGCGTGGACGGAAAACAAGTCCTTCTGGGTAATGCCAGGCTGTTCGAGAAATTCAAGGTAGAGATCGGGCCGCTCGAGACCGAGGCGCAAAAGCTGCAGGATCAAGGCAGAACCGCCATGTATGTCGCCGTGGACGGCAAGGCCGCCGGCCTGGTGAGCGTGTCGGACCCCATCAAAGAATCGACACAGGAGGCCATCGACAGGCTTCACGAAGAAAATGTGAAAATCATCATGCTGACCGGCGACAACCGGCTCACCGCCAAATCCGTCGCGGACAAGTTGGGTATCGACGATTTTGTGGCTGAAGTTTTGCCTCAGGACAAGGCCAATACCGTCAAGCGTCTTCAAAAAGAGGGCCATATCGTAGCCATGGCCGGAGACGGCATTAACGACGCGCCCGCCTTGGCCCAGGCCGAGGTCGGCATCGCCATGGGCACGGGAACGGACGTGGCCATGGAAAGCGCGCGCGTGACCCTGGTCAAGGGAGACCTTCGCGGCATCGTGCGGGCGCGCCTTCTGTCAAAGGCCACCATGCGCAACATAAAGGAGAACTTGTTCTTTGCCTTCATCTACAATGCCCTGGGCGTGCCCATCGCCGCCGGAGTGCTCTATCCGGTCTTCGGGCTGTTGCTTTCCCCCATG
>JAQAZR010000327.1:0-7790 GCA_032127235.1 Deltaproteobacteria bacterium | reverse complement strand
CAATGCCGGCTTGGGCCGAAATGTCCCGTTTCCGGACAGATACTTTTTAACAGAGAAAAGTCAAGGTGGTAAGATAGATGGGTACTTTGAGAATGGAGGTGGTACACAGCACGGCCGGTGCACCTGTTGTCCCCGGGCTGTTTGCAGAGGCAACTGCCATATCGGTGAGGTCGGCGGTTAAATCACGGTGATCGTGCTGTTGTGCCCTTAAGAGTGCCGGCGGCGATAACCGCTGCTCTGGACCACCGGTATATTCACAGGGGAAAGCCGCCGTATCAGAGCAGCAACAACAGGGGGCCGTAGCCGTGATCTTAGCCGTGTGGTGAGAATTTGCGGACGCACGGCTGCCCATGCAACATGCGGCTCTACAGATGGAGAGAGCGAAGCCGCTGTTGGCAAAAATCCCCAACCCGAGTATCACGGCCAGAGCAACCGTTAAGGTTTTTCTCATTACGATATGATGTTTTGAAATCATAGAGGATTCTATGGCACATTGACGTCGCGCATTCGAGGCATCCTAGAACGAGTCCAAATTATTGTCAACCCTAATTTGCTTCCGTCCACGTTTATTGTGAATACTGTGGATGGGTGTTGGCAGATAGAGGCTTTACAAACCGCTCAGCGTCTTTATATTTGGTTACAATTCTTGTTGTTGGTCATTTTTGATTCAATTTTTAAGACGGACGAAAGGAAAGCATGATGAGGTACGATTTCAACGCAGATGAAATTTTTGAAATGGCTGAGCAGATGGAAAGAAACGGCGAGAAATTCTACAAGAGCGCAGCTGCCATGATCGACGACGAGGCGCACAAGAAGCTTTTACTGGAATTGGCTGCGATGGAAACCGACCATGAAAAAACATTCAAAGCCATGCGCAGCGATTTGAAGGCCGCCGAAAAATCCGCCACGGTTTTCGATCCCGAGGGCGAGGCGGCTCTTTACCTGCGCGCCCTGGTCGACACACGCGTATTCTTCGAAAAAAAGGTCGATGTTTCATCGATGGAGAAAATTTTAAAAGCCGCCATAGAAGCGGAAAAAGATTCAATCGTTTTTTACCTCGGCATGAAAAATGCCGTACCGGAGAAATTGGGCCGGGATCGAATCGAGGGCATCATAAAAGAGGAAATGGGGCACATCCGATTGTTGAGCCGGGAGCTGGCCCAATTGAAAAAGTAGACGGTGGTCTCTTTGGCACGCTGAAAATTCCGTCCGACGGATCCAGAGATCAACAAGATCCATTCACTCCGGAACCTTTCCCTGGATCGATATGTCCTCTAGACCTGAGCGGTTCAGAATTCGAATGTTCCGGCCGCTCACCTCGATCAATCCCTGGCCGGTCATTTTGGCGAAGATGCGTGACAAGGTTTCCGGGATCGTGCCCAGCAGACTGGCCAGCTGCCCCTTGGAAATAGGCAAAACTGCCCTCTCGGGATCCTCCTGTTCGTCTGCCAGCAGCAGGAGATAGGATGCCAGGCGGCCCGGCACCTCCTTTAGCGACAGGCTTTCAACTTGAACAGCGAACTGGCGCAGCCGCATCGATAGAACGGCGAGCATTTTCAGGGCCAGCGACGGGTTGCGGGAGATGAGGTTTACAAAGGCATCCCGGGGAAAAAACAGTAACCGGCTGTCGGCCAGCGCTTCCGCATTGGCGGGAAACGATCGCCCGGCAAACACGGCCACCTCACCGAACGGTTCCCCCGGTCCGATGATGTGAAGGATCTGCTCCTTGCCGTCCGGTGCCAGCTTAAAAATCTTTATCAGACCGTCGACCACGATGTAGAAACCGCTGCCCCGATCTCCTTCGAAAAAGACCGGTTCCCCCTTGGTGAAATCCCGCTTGACGGCAATCTGACGAACTTCTTCCAACTGGGCAAGCGAAAGGCCGCTGAATGCGGATATATTTGCTATGATTTCAATTACTTTTTTCATTACCACCTCTTTTTTCGACATACCACCGGTTTTTGACCTATGTCAATGCATATCACCGTCAACTAATATAAAAGTTGATTCACCGAGAAAAAATGCGATTGGTTGACTTAAGTCAATGCAGGGTCATATGCCAGTGTATATGTTGTTCTTAACAAATTAGCGGCGAAAGCCTATTCGAGCTTTTTTAAACCCCAAGAAAAGGAGAAGGATCATGTTTTGTTTTCAGTGTGAACAGACGTCAAAAGGCGAAGGCTGCACGAAAATCGGCGTATGCGGCAAGAAACCCGAAGTTGCGGCCCTTCAGGACCTGTTGGTCTATGCCACGAAAGGCCTCTCCCAGTATGCGGTCGAAGGCCGCAAGGTCGGGGTCAGTGACCCTGAGGTTGACAGGTTTACCTCCAAGGCACTTTTTTCGACCCTCACCAACGTTGATTTCGATCCGGCCCGCTTCGTCGAACTGATCAATGAAACCGTCAAACACCGGGAAGCCCTCAAGGAAAAGGTGCGGTCTGCCGGAGGAAAAACAGGTTTCACGGAAGGCCCGGCCGTTTTCAAGCCGGAAAGCTCGTTAGAGGCAATGGTTAAGCAGGGTGAAAAAGTCGGCGTCAAGTCGGACCCGGATATCAATCCCGACATTCTGTCACTCAAGGAACTTCTGGTTTACGGGCTCAAGGGAGCGGTCGCCTACGCCGACCATGCCGCCATCCTGGGTCAGGAGGACGACCGGGTGTACGCTTTCATGCACGAAGCTCTGGCAGCCACCTTGGACGGCTCGCTCGGAGTCGAAGAGATGGTCGGCCTGGTGTTGAAGTGTGGTGAGATCAACTTGCGGGCCATGGAGCTTTTAGATGCGGGCAATACCGGCACTTACGGCCACCCGGTTCCCACCCCGGTCTCCCTGGGTGCTAAGAAAGGCAAAGCCATCCTTGTGTCCGGACACGATCTCAAAGACCTGGAATTGCTTCTCCAGCAGACCGAGGGAAAAGGGATCAATGTTTACACCCATGGTGAAATGCTGCCCTGCCACGGCTACCCCGGATTGAAGAAATACCCGCACTTCTTCGGACACTACGGGACGGCCTGGCAGAACCAGGCCAAAGAGTTTGCCAAATTTCCCGGGGCTATTCTGATGACCACCAACTGCATTCAGCGGCCTCATGAATCCTACAAAGACAACATTTTTACCACCGGTCTGGTCGGCTGGCCGGGGGTTACCCATGTCTCCAAAGATTTCACTCCTGTAATCCAAAAAGCGCTTGAAATGCTTGGATTCACAGAGAATGTCGAGGGTAAGAGTGTGCTGGTGGGTTTCGGCCGTAACGCGGTCTTGGGTGTCGCCGACAAGGTCATCGAGGCGGTCAAGAGCAAGGCCATCCGGCATTTCTTCCTGGTGGGCGGCTGCGACGGCGCCAAACCGGGCCGCAGTTATTACACCGAATTTGTTGAAAAAGTGCCCGAGGACTGCGTGGTCCTCACCCTGGCCTGCGGCAAGTTCCGTTTCTTCGACAAAGACCTGGGCGACATCGGCGGTATTCCCCGGCTGCTGGATATCGGGCAGTGCAACGATGCCTATTCAGCGGTTCAGATCGCCGTGGCGCTGTCGAAGGCCTTCGATGTCGGCGTCAATGACCTGCCGCTATCGATGATTCTGTCCTGGTACGAACAAAAAGCCTGCGCCATCCTTCTGACCCTGCTGTACCTCGGGATCAAGGATATCCGGCTCGGACCGAGCCTGCCGGCTTTTGTGTCACCCAACGTACTGGATGTACTGGTTAAAAACTTCAACATCATGCCGATCAAAACGCCGGACGAAGATCTGAAGGCAATCCTCGGCTAAACCATCACTGCAGGGGTGTTCCGGACGTTGTTGCTGGAATCCGGAATGCCCCCAAACCGCACGACGACATAAGGGGGGAAACCCGCCATGAAATGTCCGGGTCAGGATACGCTCTACTGGAAGCCGGGTGCCATTTTCGAGGTGAACTGCCCGAACTGCGACCGACCGGTGGAATTCTTCAAGGATGACACCTCCCGTAAATGCAGACATTGCGGTCACCGTTTTGTGAACCCCAATATGGACTTTGGTTGTGCGGCGTATTGCCAGTATGCCGAACAATGCCTGGGAACCCTTCCTGAGGAAGTTCGGGTGCAAAGGGAGGACCTGCTCAAGGATAAGGTGGCGGTCGAAATGAAACGCACTTTTAAGCGTGATTTCAAACGGATCGGTCAGGCCACGCGGCGGGCGCGCTATGCCGAACGCATTGCCGGGAAAGTGCGCGGTACGCTTCCGGTCGTGCTTTGTGCCGCCTATCTGCGGGATATCGGCGCCCCGGAGGCTTTGCGAAAATACGGGGACACCACGCAAGACCATTTGGAACAGGAAAGTCCGGTAGTTGCCAGAGCGATTCTCACCGCATTGCAGGCGAAAGATCCGCTCATCGATGCCGTTTGCACCATTGTCGGTCACCATCATGCCCCGGGTTCGGACGCACCACCGGATCTCAAGATTGTTTGCGATGCGGACTGGGTGGCACAGATGGAAGAACGTCTCAAGTCGCAGCCGCTGGATGACGGTCAACTTTCCGACCGGATCGAAGCAGAGCTGATGACCGCAGCGGGCAAGGAGGAAGCACGCGCGGTTTTGCTTCGATAGAGTGCACAAGAGAGCAAGTGCCCATCCACGTTTCCATTAAGGGCACTGATTAGTTTCCGATCCAGAAATCGCCATTTTCTGCAAGTTCAAGGAAATCAGCGGCATTGCGCGGAGGCGTACTCGTGTACGCCGCACAAGCGATTTCGCCGATTGACACCGAAATTGCGGAAAAGGGCCATTTATGGACGGAAACGAGCAAGGATATCAAGCCAATAGAGAGGGTACCCCATGAAAGTCAAACGTAAAATCATACAGATCGACGAAGAAAAATGTGACGGTTGCGGACAGTGCGTTCCGGCCTGCGCCGAAGGCTCTCTCGAGCTTGTGGACGGCAAGGTGAGAGTGGTGTCCGAAAACCTGTGTGACGGCTTGGGCGCCTGTCTCGGCGAATGCCCTAACGGGGCATTGAAAATAATCGAACGCGAGGCCGAGGAGTTTGACGAAGAGGCGGTTGAAAAATACCTGACCGAAAAGGAGAAACAGGAAAAATTGCAAAACCGCATGATCGGCGGCGGGTGTCCTTCGGCCCGCATCCAGCAGTTCGACCGCGCGACGTCTCCCGAGAGCCCTCGACTCGCACCGGGAGAAGAAGCGGACCGATCCGCCCTGACGCACTGGCCGGT
This sequence comes from Deltaproteobacteria bacterium, assembly GCA_032127235.1. Lineage (GTDB taxonomy): Bacteria > Desulfobacterota > Desulfobacteria > Desulfobacterales > SG8-13 > JARFQH01. Next base: position 2,585 of record JAQAZR010000327.1, on the reverse strand, counting down.
GCAGATTCGTCTGGTGCCGCCGACCGCTCCTTTCGTGAAAGGCGCCGATCTTCTGGTTTTAGCGGACTGCGTGGCGGTGGCCTTTCCAACGCTTCATCGCGATTTTCTCGAGGGTAAAGCCGTTATGATGGGCTGCCCGAAGTTCGACGATGCCCAGAGCTATATCGACAAGTTTGCCCAGATTTTTCGAACGGCCGGCATCAAGCATGTCACCATAGTCGTGATGGAAGTCCCCTGCTGTTCCGGCCTGCCAATGATCGTCAGAAAGGGCCTTGAGGCCTCCGGTCAAACCATTCCCATGGAAGAGATTGTGGTCAGTACCAAGGGTGCCATATTGAGCCGGGCGGCCGCCATCAATTGAGAATGATTCTCAAAATAGTCTTTACAGTGCCATTGAAATATGACAATTAATAATTTTCGGATTGCTCAGAGCGTGCAGACCCATCGCCCTTTTTTAACTTGGGCGTTTACTTTTAACCTCAATCCATGAAAAGGAGGAAAAGCATGGCGGAACAATTGCAGGTTTACAAATGTGAGGCTTGTGGAAACATCGTCGAGGTTCTGCACGGCGGCGAAGGTGAACTGGTGTGCTGCGGGAAACCGATGGTCCTGATAAAGGAGAACACGGTCGATGCGGCCAAGGAAAAACACGTCCCGGTTGTCGAGAAGGTCGAGGGCGGATACAAGGTCAAAGTCGGCAGTGTGCCGCACCCCATGGAAGAAAAGCACTACATCGAGTGGGTGGAGTTGATCGCAGACGGTAAAGCCTACCGACAGTTCCTTAAGCCGGGCCAGACGCCGGAGGCGATTTTCAAGATCGATGCCGCCAAAGTGTCGGCAAGGGAATACTGCAATCTGCACGGACTCTGGAAAGCGTAATCAACCGCTTTTTGCCGGTTCCTACGGTGCACATTTTCATTTTAGAAACCGGAACCGTTGTAGACGCGTATCGTCGATAACCGGTATGTGAACTCCAATAAAAGGAGGTGATTGGCCATGCCAAGTTGGAAATGCCACAATTGCGGGTATACGTTCGATGCCGATACACCGCCGGACACCTGCCCGTCCTGTAAAGAAAAATGCGAATTTTTGGACAACTCCTGTTACACGCCCGACTGCGAGGCCGAAGGGGTCGATAAACGGATCAAGTAGAAGGAGAGGCGAACATGGCGAAGGCGCTTATCGTGTATACCACACGCACCGGTGAGACCCAGAAAATAGGCGAACTGATTGCGGAAGGGATTCGAATGGCCGGTCATGAAGCCACGCTTGCCAGCGACAAGGAAATCAAGAAGACCTCTGATCTCGAAGGGTATGATGCCTATGTCTTCGGCTCGGCAACCTACCACGGCGACCTGATGCAGGGCATGAAGACACTCCTGTTTCTGGCGGAAAAAGCCCAACTCGAGGGTAAGATCGGTGCGGCTTTCGGCGCTTTCGGTTGGAGTGGTGAAGCGCCGGGACGTATTTACGGAACCATGGAAAACATCTTTAAAATGAAGATGGTCAAAGAACCGCTGATGCTCAAATCCAGTACACTCGGAGGCGGCCTGCAGATGGCCCAGGATTATGGACGTCAGGTGGCCAAGATGATGGCGTCCTCTTGATCAAACCAAGCGAAACTGAAAGGAGATCTCAATGCCCACGACACCTCAGCATTGTCCCGGGTTTACAAGTTTGAAAAACCTCAAGTCCTTTATGTGCAAGTGCCCTGCGTGCGGCGCCGAAAAGGAAATATTTTCCGACGAGTTCGACCGGACGCACAAATGCAACAAATGCGGCAAGGAAATTGATTTTACCCAGTGTACGTTAGAGGGGGGAGCCGGGACAACGGAACCCGCGTAAGGCCTGTTCAGCGAAACTGCGCTTGCTGGTGATGTCGAAAAAATGGTCGGTTGACGAATGCCGGTCCTGTGGGACGAAAAAAAATGCTGGTTTTAGGTTTGCAGGGCAGTCCGCGAAAAAAGGGTAATACCCAATTTCTTCTGTCGACACTGCTGGATGAAGCTGAACGACTGGGGGCGAGGACACAAACAATAATGGTTGCCAGCCGCAACATCGTTCCGTGTAAAGAGCTCATCGTCTGTGAGAAAAAAGGGTTTTGCCCCATCGATGACGACATGAAGCACGGCATTTACGCCTTGCTGCGTGAAGCCGATGTCATCCTGTTGGCCAGTCCCGTCTTTTTTTACAACGTGACGGCCCAATTGAAAGCGCTGATCGATCGCTGCCAAACCCTCTGGGCACGCAAATACCGGTTGAAGCTGGCCGATCCGGCCCGAAAATACCGCCGCGGATTTTTACTGGCGGCCGGCGCCACCCGGGGGCAGAATCTTTTCGAGGGCATGAAGCTGACCGCCCAATATTTCTTCGATGCCATCGGCGCCGAGTTTGCCGGCAGCTTGACATATCATGGTATTGAGGGGCCCAAAGACATGCAAAACCATGCGACGGTGCGTGATGACATCAAGCAAGCCGCCCGGGACCTGCTCGAACCGTTGGCAACCCGCCGGAAAGTTCTGTTCGTCTGCCGGGAAAACGCCTGCCGCAGTCAGATGGCCGGTGCGTTCGCCCAACACTCCGCC
>JAQAZR010000326.1:0-3028 GCA_032127235.1 Deltaproteobacteria bacterium | reverse complement strand
ATGTCAATTGTGGCATGAATGCCCAACCCTTCGTTGTTGGGCAGTGGGACCGGATAAATCAAGTGATTGATGGTCCCGGGCGCCGGCACCACGCTGAAGTACTCCCCTTTCCAGAAAAACTGCTCATATTGATAGGCGTGGACATCGATCCCCATACTGGCGGCGATCCGATCGGATTCCAAACCGGCACAATTGACCAGGTAGCGGGTCGTAAATTTTTCCGTCTGTCCGTCGGGATAGCGCACATGAACCCGGTAGCACGGTCCGGACAGAACCTCGACGCGTTCAACCTCGCACCGATAGACGAACTGGACGTTGTTTCTTTGGGCCTGGGCGACAAAATGGCGCATCAGACGGTGCGAGTGGATAATGCCCGTCGATGGAGAGAATAAGGCCGAAACCGCCCGAACGCTAGGTTCCATCCGGGCCACCTGGTCACCGCTCAGGTACTGCAGGTCCTCGACTCCATTGGCCCGTGCTTTGGCTTCAATAGATGCCAGGAAGTCTTCTTCGGTCTTATTGGTCGCCACGATGAGCTTGCCGCAATTTCGAAAGGGAATCCGCCTTTCTTCGCACAGAGCGTAAAGCAATTGCCGGCCCTCCACACACAAGCGCGCTTTGAGCGTGTTGGGCGGGTAATAGATCCCGGCATGGATCACCTCACTGTTGCGGCTGCTTGTTTCCTGACCGAACTTTTCATTTTTCTCGATCACGAAGACATTTTTATGATTTTGTGAATATCGGGCGGCAACGGCCAAGCCGATAACTCCTGCGCCGATGATGGTCGTTCCGATATCCAATTTCTTAGTCTTTTCCGATCATTTGCTTAATTTTTTTTACGTATGCCATTATGTCGCATTTTCGTTCGAGACCGGAAGCCGCCATGAAGCGCGTCTTGCCGAAGATCGGCCGTTCCGGCCAGGGCCGGTCGTGGATGCCGTAAATCCAGGCCACACCGGTGTAAGAATTCGGATCGCGCCCATCGAGGAAGTATTTGTTGTTGAGCGCAAGGGTGGTGTCGAAGGCTTGCTGCGGCGTCCGGCTCCACTCGAGAATCTTTTTACCCCAGTACATGCGCATGTAGTTGTGCATGAATCCGGTGTATTTCATCTCCAACATGGCGGCATTCCAGTAAGGATCGTGAGTTTCGGCAGTCTCCAATTGTGCCCGACTATAGCGATTTGGGCGCTCGTCCGACAGATGGTCGGACAGCGTTTGCAAAGCCCAACCAGGTATGCAGTCAAATGTGTCGTAGTTTGGTGTGAAGTTGACAAAATTGACCGCCAATTCCCGTCGCACAATCAACTGTTCAAGATACGCTTTGCTATCGTCCAAACCGACCGATCGGCCGTCTGCGGCGTTGACCTGCAGCGCCAGGTATAGCGGGGAGATCTGGCCGAAATGAAGATAAGGACTCATGTGGGAGATGTCGTCTGTTTGCGGCTGGTTGTGGTGGTCGGGGTAATGCTTCAGGCTTTGGTTTAAAAATTTTTTAAACCTTTTCTTGGCCTCGCGGGTGCCGCCTTTAAAGAATTTGTCGACCGGTTCGACGCTTCGGTCGACGTTCAGCCGGGACTGCAGCGCCTCGAGCGCCTCAAGGTTCAAGTTCGACTTTAGATTCTTTATGTCAAGCCCCAGGGAACTGTTCTTCAGCGATACGACGTGAAACTCTTTCAGGTATTCGTTCAAATGGCGGGTGATTTTCGGCCGCAGAGTCCGGGCGGCATACTCGGCCTTGCTGCTGGTAACCGCAACCGGAACGACCACGTCGGCTTCCACCTGGACAACCCGGCAGACGGCTTGGTGTGCAACGCTTCGACGCCAGGCCTTCTGAAAACGCAGATAGCCGCAGTCGCAAACAATGACAGCCGCCTTCTTCCCCGCTTTCAGGGCCACTTCGGGCGGTGAACCCAACTGCACCACCATTAGAATCCCACGCTTAGCCAGGGTGGCGGCCGTTTCGCGCAAACCCTCCAGCATGAATCGGTAATGGCGCAGATTGGCCTCTGGATACCCGTCCGTCAGTCCGAACACCACCATCAGTGGACGATCGAGATGGTTGGCAAGTTCAACGGCGTATTCCAGGGCGTGATTTTCTTCGGCCCGCTGGGATTGCTGCATCCAATAAAGCACGAAGTCGCCGCCCGTCATTTTCTTCCGATTGAGCGGCTGGATGCGGGTGGCTTCAATCGACTGGGAATGCGTCGGTCGAGGCATGGTTTGTATCCCTCCGGGCCGATAGGCAAAGCGTACAGACCACGTCTATTAACCGACCATCGGTGTGAAAACCTCTGTGCCCATAATTGCCAACTTATTCTTTCGTGAACCTTTAGCTCGAGAATCGCTGAATATTGGTTTACGCTGTCAAAAAAAAGGTAACAGTGCACGCACTGTTACCTTTTTAAATCAAGATACTTTATCCGGCAATCGAAACCGGCGAAGACTTTCCAATTTCATCCATCGTTTCTTCGTATTTACTACGCATGTCGACGTGCCCTTTGTCGATGTCTTGTTTCATCGGACTCCAGTCGGTCGGACACTCAACCTTTAGTTGCTCGAGCCGTCCGGACAATTCCTCTACAATCATGTGAAGGTCTTCTATCTTGGGCTGAATTTTTTCTCTATCGGACGTGCCAAGTTTGTCGAATTTGCGCCAAGTGTCGTAGAGCTTCGCCTTCCATGCAGTGAGTTCCATTTCCATTCCAGAACAAAAATCTTTAACGTCCATAGCTTCCTCCTCTTCGGATTGCGGTTTTAATATTGTTGATTTTCCAAAGAACCCCTACCGACAAGACTTAAACAATCTGAAAGTGATGATTTAACATAGTGACGAATCAATGTTTGTCAATGGACTCTATCGATGGCCCGGCGGAATTGCCGATACATCGAGGGGGGCCCACGACGAGGACTGACCAGGTTTCATCGGTCAAACCTCACGCATGATTGCGCAGCTTGAGTTCGATCGGGTGCGGATTCAGATATACCTGTTGCTGCAGATACGGCTGCTGATATTTGCGCACGTAGTGAT
>JAQAZR010000325.1:0-12008 GCA_032127235.1 Deltaproteobacteria bacterium | reverse complement strand
CCACCATCCCGCCGTCGACCTTGAGACTGCTCAGGGCCACTCCCGAGTCGTTGTTCATGGCCTCGACGATTTCGAGAGTCTGGTAGGCGCTGGCCTCTAAAACGGCGCGCGCCAGATGCCCCTTGTTGACGAATCGGGTCAGCCCGGCGATGACGCCGCGCGCGTCAGAGCGCCAGTAGGGAGCGAACAACCCCGAAAAAGCCGGCACGATGTAAGCGCCGCCATTGTTCGGTACCGTGCGGGCCAGGGTTTCGACGTCCGGTGCCGCGGCAATCAACCCGAGATTGTCCCGCAGCCATTGCACCAGGGCACCGGCAATAGCAATCGATCCTTCGAGGCAGTAGACCGGTTTCTCTCCCCGGATCTGGTAGCCGACGGTCGTCAGGAGACCGTGGCGGGACGCCACGGGGGCGTTGCCGGTATTCAACAGCAGAAAACATCCGGTCCCGTAAGTGTTCTTGGCCTCGCCGACGTCAAAGCACGCCTGCCCCACCAGGGCGGCCTGCTGATCTCCGAGAGCACCGCACACCGGAATGGTTGAATTAAAGGCACCGTCTTTGGCCGTATGGCCCCAGGTATTCCGGTCGCTGGACGGGACGATGCGCGGCAGGATCCGGCGGGGAATGTCCAGCACATTCAGAATCTCATCATCCCAATCGAGGGTTTTCAAATTCATCATCAGCGTTCGGCTGGCATTGGTGACGTCGGTCACGTGCGCCCCGCCGTTCGGCCCGCCTGTCAGCCACCAGATAATCCAGGATTCGATGGTGCCGAAAAGGGCCGTACCCTTTTGGGCCGCCGTGCGGGCCTCCGGGACCTCGTCCAATATCCAGCGGACCTTGGGTCCTGAAAAATAGGTCGCGATTGGCAGTCCGGTCTTTTCCCGAAACCGGTCCTGTCCGTGCTCGGCCGACAGCCGCCGACAGATGTCATCGGACCGGGTGCACTGCCAGACGATCGCATTATAAAAGGGCCGGCCGGAATTCTTGTCCCACAGCACAGCCGTTTCACGCTGATTGGTAATACCGATGGCGACCAGGTCGTTGCCGCTGATGCCGGTTTTTCCCAAAGCCCCCTTGATAACCGCCTGAGAATTGCGCCAGATCTCCATTGGATCGTGTTCCACCCAGCCCGGCCGAGGTAAAATCTGTTTGTGTTCCATCTGGTCAAAGCCGATGATCCGGCCCTGGTGGTCGAAGACGATAAACCGATTGCTCGTGGTTCCCAGATCCAACGCACCGATATATTTGGCCATTGTTTTAACCTCCTCTCGTCTGTTAATGAATCCGCGGATGGGCACGAGTTAATGAAATACGTATTAAGGAAGAACCAAAACGGGCCAAACCGGCTTAACGGGCTAAACGAGCTAAACCGACTCAACGATGTTTCAGATAGGCGTTGACGGCACCATAGGCCGTGGCGATCGCAAGACCCGAGCCGCATTTCATTCGCATCCAATCGCAATGGGCCAGGATGGATCCGGCGGCATAGAGATTTTCATAGGCCGGGCGGCCGTCAGCCGTCAAGGGTCGAAGACACTCATCGATTTCAAGGCCGGCCCGATTGATGGCGTGACCCTTGAGATCCAGAAAATGCTCCCGGTGCCAATGCTGCCGGGTAGACGGTTGAGATACGGTCAGATCGAAAATCGTTTCACGGATGCGTTTACGATCAGCGGTCAACCCCTGACCGATAAACCGGCCGCTGGCCAATATCGCCGCTTGCGCCTGGACGGTGATCTCTTTTTCACGGGCCCCGATGTCAAAAATGAGATGGCCGCGGCCGTCTACCTGCACCCGGATCACCTTTTTATTGTAAAGTGTGGCGACCCCGAGGGACGGAAGGGACTGCTCAAAGGCGTTCTTCAGACGCAACCCGGAGATGGCCGGCGGCAAGGTGGGGATCTCAAATACCGGAACCCCGATCTTCTTCTGCAGGTCAGCCATCACGCTCGATGTCTGGTAGGTACCACAGATCGCCGGCAACCCCAACATTTTTGCGTCTTTGACCAGCGGCCTCACCGCGGCAGCCAATTGCTCGCGGGTGCGGCTCAGTTCCAGGGCATGGGCCATTCTTTCGGGATAGAGCTCGGCCGGCAAATCGGGAAAAGCCACGCGGGCGGAACGCAGTGCGGGCCATCTGTCCTTCAGAACAGACTGGATCTGCCGTGCACTGAAGCCTTTCATGCCGTGAAAGTCGATGATCAGGCAGGGACATTTACGGTGCCAGGCCATTACACCTCTCCACATGCTTTCGGGCACGGCATATGTCCGCTTGATGCTTCCGACCGGCGTGACGACATCCGCATTGCGATCCTTGTAGCACCGATACGGCAATCCGGCGGTTGCCAAAAAGCCGATAAATTCATCCAAAGCGGCTCGGATATCATTTCGGGACAGACGGGCAAAGGGATGATTCGGACACGATTTGGACACCGCCGCTATGGCCGCCCAGGGATTTCGCCAGCGTCGGCCTTTCTCGATCGGGTGAACCCCCAGCAGGTCGATCAAACCGCTGGCATAAATGATTTCGGCGGATAGCCCGACCTGGACGGTGGAAACACGGCGTCGGGCGGCGAAAAGGGCTGCTGCCATTCCGGCCATTCCGGCGCCGATCACCATCAGCTGACAATGAATGGTTTCCGATTGAGCCATTTTTTTCCTGTGTGCCGTGACACCGTCGAGCTCAGGACCCTTCTTCGAGCTCAAGACCGAGAAGCCCGCAGTGCATGGCTTCCTGCAGTTCGGCCTGAATGAGCGAACTGCCCCACATCAGGGGTTTTTGTCCTCGCCAGCGCGCATCGAGAAAGGTTTTCAGGTCTTCGATGCCGTGCCGGGCATCCAGCAGCCCTTGATCATACAGATAAGCTGTCACACGCGTACTGCAGAAGGCTCCCTGGCAGGGACCTTTCCCGATCCGACTGCGCAAGCCGATCGATTTGAGGTTCGTCTGCGCGCCCTGGTTGCGGATGCTCTGAACAACGCTGTCGACCACGCTCTGCGGTATCATTTCGCATTCGCACAGGATAACGTCGTCTGGATTGCGATTCTGCAACCAAAACCGCGGCGCCAGACCCGGCTCGGTCCAGCGCCCGTCGGATGTCACCGGCAGAGGTTCGGTTTGTGTCCGGCAGGGGCGCGGTGTGTCGAATCGACGGCAGATGAAATCGGCCGTCTTTTCGGCCATCAAACGGTATGTGGTCAGTTTTCCGCCGGTAATGGTGGCAAAATTGTCAACGCCTTCCGCTGTGTGATCGATCAGGGCAAATCCGCGACTGACGCTGCGATCATCGTCTGAGGCCGGTGCATCGAGCAACGGCCTTATGCCGGAATACGCGCGAATGAAGCGGGTGTCTTCTAACGCGGGAATCAGCATGGCACCTTCGGAAATGATCTGATCCACCTCTTCCACGGTCGGGCGATAATCGGTCAGTGATGCGATGCGCACGGAGGTTGTGCCGAGGATGGAAACCGTCCCGCCCGGCACGAGAATATCACCATCGGTCGGACGACGCAGCCGGTTGATGACCTGACCGGCCATCCGGCTCTGTGTCACCAGCAGGCTGCCCTTGGAGTAGACCATGCGGAGCCGAATACCGGCCAGCGCCGCCACTTCTCCGGCCCAGGCCCCGGAAGCGTTGACGACGAAATCGGTTTCGATTGTGGTGTGCCGGCCGGTTTTGATATCGGTCAGGAGAACCGCTCGAATTTGATGGTTGCGGCAGTCGAATTTAATTGCCTGGCTTTGGGGCAGAAACACTGCACCGTGCTGCCGGGCATGCGAGATGTTTTCCAGGCTGAGTTTAAAGGGGTCGACAGCGGCATCGTTTACCTTGAAGGCCGCCATGATCTTCTCCGACAAAGCCGGTTCAGCGGCACGGGCTTCCGAAGCTTCCACCGCTTCAGATTCTATGCCTAAGCGTGCGCACAAACCGGCAAAATCAGCCACGTAGTTCTCGTCATCACCTTCTACGGCAACAAAAAGTCCGCCGGTATCCTCGATGCACTGCGGTGCCAGTTTTTTGAGCAGCCGGTTTTCCTTTTGGCATTCCACGGCCGCCGACGGATCGGATACAACATAGCGGGCGCCGGAATGGAGCAAACCGTGATTGCCTCCTGATGCCCCAGCGTTGAAATCCTTTCTTTCGACCAGGATGCAAGGAATGCCGCGCAGCGATAGATCACGGGCGAGACCAGTCCCCGTCACGCCGGCACCGATGATGAGCACACCGGTTTTCAACAAATGTGTTTTTGGCTGAGTCATTGAGGCCACGTTAAATTAACGGTCGAATAAATCCTTTTATTTTCACTTGTGAAAATACAGCCGGTCTGTTAAACGAAGAATAGGGCAAGCAAATGCAACCTTATTTCTCTTCTCAGCCGTAACACAACCGGAAAATCGTGTCACGATAAATTTTCGTTTGTGAATTCTGTTTTCTATAAATTTTCATATAAGAAAATATTATCTCCGAATCCGGTTGGATGGAGGACATATGAGGGCTGGCAACGGGCGATCCGACCCGGCAGGACACAGCGACAAACAAAATCTTTGCCGGAAAGACGCAACGTCGCGTAAAAAGACCGCACCGATGCGCGCGCGCCATGAAAAAATCCACGAACTGGTTCAAAGCAGGGGCTTTGTGACGATCGAGTCTCTGTCACAGGCATTCAACGTGACCCCCCAGACGATTCGGCGTGACATCAACACCCTATGTGAAGAAGGGTCGATCAACCGGTATCATGGTGGCGCCGGGGTTTCCTCCAGCACCGAAAACGTTGCCTACACACAACGAAAAGTGTTGTGCCTCAGAGAAAAGCAGCAAATTGCTGCAATGGTTGCGGATAAAATCCCGAACAATGCATCTCTTTTTATCAATATCGGCACCACTACGGAGGAAATTGCCAAGGCGCTGTGCAACCATCAGCGTCTCAAAGTGATCACGAACAACCTCAATGTCGCCTCCATTTTAAGCGGCAACGAAAATTTCGAAGTCATTGTGGCCGGCGGCTTGGTAAGACATCGCGACGGCGGCATCATCGGCCCGCTCACGATCGACTTTATCCAGCAGTTTCGCGTCGATTTCGGCATCATCGGCATCAGCGGCCTCGATATGGACGGCACGCTTCTCGATTTCGATTACCGTGAAGTCCGTGTTTCGCGAGCCATCATCGACAATTCACGGCGGATTTTTCTGGCAACCGATCATACCAAATTCGGGCGCAATGCCATGGTCCGACTGGGCAGTATCGATGAGATCGATGCCCTGTTTACAGACCGACAGCCCCCTCAAGCTCTTTCCGAGGTATTGGGTGCGGCAGATGTCAAGCTCTATGTGGCGTCAGGAACCGATACAGCCGCCATATAAAACAGGGTAAAATAAAAAGTGGCTATATTTTCACTTGTGAAAATAAAGGGGCAGTGCTATGGCTGAGCCAATAAGCGATAATGGAAGGCATCGCCGCCGGCATGCCCTGTTTCACAGCAAGGTTCCATTTGTATATAGGCTTTAAGATAAACTTTTGGGCAAGGCCAGAGGGAGAAGGCTGTATGGTAATACGCCGACGACCGACAACCCAGTCTAAAAACTTTTAGGGCCTATAGATCGCCGGGAGACTGCTCATGGGCTTATCCCTTGAGAAGATCGATAAGATTGTTGGCCGCGAAACCCACCTCAAGGACATCGACCTCGAACTCGCGCCCGGATCCCGCAATGTCATTTTGGGCCGCACGCTGGCCGGCAAGACCTCCCTGCTTCGGATTATGGCCGGTCTTGACCGACCGACCCGGGGCCGCGTCCTGGTGAATGGACAAGATGTTACCGGCACTTCCGTCCGCAAGCGCAACGTCGCCATGGTCTATCAGCAATTCATCAATTATCCCTCGTTAAATGTCTATAAAAATATCGCCTCGCCTTTAAAGCTGGCCGGCATGGATAAAAACGAGATCGACCGGCGCGTTCGCGATACCGCTGCAATGCTCAGGATCGATGATCTACTCGACCGCCTGCCGGCCGAGCTTTCCGGCGGCCAGCAGCAACGCATCGCCATCGCCCGGTCCCTGGTAAAAAATGCCGATCTTCTGTTGCTGGATGAGCCCCTGGTCAATTTGGATTATAAATTGCGCGAGGAACTGCGGGAAGAGCTGCAGGATATTTTTAAGCAGCGTGAGGCCATCGTCGTCTATACGACCACGGAGCCGACCGAAGCATTACTGCTGGGCGGCAACATCGTCGTAATGGATGAAGGTCGCATCCTCCAGAACGGGGCGACTGCCGAAGTGTATCATTGTCCGTCAACACTGCGGGTTGCGGAGGTTTTCAGTGACCCTCCCATCAACTACATCAACGCCAGGGTGCAGGGGAGTGAGGCCGAGGCGGGTCGGAATGTTCGGGTGCCCTTGACAGGTCACACGCAAGGACTGCCGGAGGGCAGCTACCAATTCGGCGTGCGGGCGCATCATCTTTTTCTCTCAAAAACCGGAAATCAGGATATCGAAATCAGAGCCTCTGTCGAACTGTCGGAGATCAACGGGTCCGAAACATTTATCCACGTCCGTCATGACGGCACCCCCCTGGTGGTCCAGGAAACCGGGATTCACAGCCGCAAGATCGGCGAAGAAATTGCCATCTATGTCGATCCGGCCAACTTGTTCGTTTATGATGACACGGGCAAACTGGTCGCCTGCCCGGTCAGGAGCCCGTCGAATCGACAGTGATCGTCCGGAACAGGCCGAAAGATGCCGTCTGTGACAGCGGCAACAGGAGTCCGATATGGCCCGAATCGACATGCACGAAATTGCCCACAGCTACGCCGCCAAACCCGGGGAAGAATCCGACTACGCCCTGAAACGCATCCACAACACCTGGGATAACGGTGGTGCCTATGCTTTACTGGGCCCATCGGGCTGCGGCAAAACGACATTGCTGAACGTTATTTCCGGACTGTTGACGCCCAGCAAGGGACGCGTGTTTTTTGACGGGCAGGACGTAACGGATCTACCACCGGAAAAACGCAACATCGCCCAGGTTTTTCAGTTTCCTGTTCTTTACGACACCATGAGTGTTTTCGACAATCTGGCTTTTCCGCTGCGAAATCGACGGGTGGCGCCCGATGAAATCAAACGGCGCGTGCTCGAAGTCGCCGAAATCCTCGATTTGACGCCTTTTCTCAAGAAAAAAGCCGCCGGACTGGCCGCCGATGCCAAACAGAAGATCTCATTAGGCCGCGGATTGGTCAGAAGCGATGTGGCGGCTATTCTTTTCGATGAACCGTTGACGGTTATCGACCCGCAGTTGAAATGGGACCTGAGGCGCAAGCTCAAAGAGATCCATGAACATCTAAGGCTGACCATGATTTACGTCACCCACGACCAGGTGGAAGCCCTGACCTTTGCCGATCAGGTCCTGGTCATGTATGAGGGCGAACTGGTCCAGGTCGGCACCCCGCAGGACCTTTTCGAAAACCCGCAGCATAAGTTCGTCGGATATTTCATCGGCAGCCCCGGAATGAACTTTTTACCCTGCACACTGGATGGAAATATGGCACGGGTGGATGGTGTCGGCATCCCGCTGGACGATAAGATGGCTGCGATGGGACAAAAAGCGCGGGGCCGGCTGGAGCTGGGAATCCGGCCGCTGGGCCTGGAGATGCACGCCGAAGCGGTGGCCGACGCCGTGCCGGCACGGGTCAAGGCGGTGGAAGACCAGGGAAGCTTTAAGATCCTCACGGTCACGCTGGCCGGCCACACGTTGCGCGCCCGGCTGCCGGAAGAGAAAAGCATTCCCCAAACCGACGTCTGGCTGCGGTTTCCGCCGCGATGGACCAAGCTGTTTGCCGATGACCGGCTGGTGAGTGGGTAGGAGCGTCGTTATGGAAAAATGGGAAAACAACCGGGCCTGGTTTCTGGTTCTACCGGTTTTTGTCATCGTTGCCTTCAGCGCCATCATCCCGCTCATGACGGTGGTCAACTACTCGGTTCAGGATATTTTTGGACCGGGCCAGCGCATCTTCGTGGGTACCGAATGGTTCAAGGAGGTGCTCTCCGACTATCGCCTGCACGATGCCCTGTGGCGTCAATTCCTGTTTTCCGGACTGGTCCTTTTGATCGAAATTCCCCTCGGTATCCTCATCGCACTGGCGATGCCGAAACGCGGCTGGGGCGTCTCCGCAAGCCTGGTGACCCTGGCGCTGCCGCTGCTCATTCCCTGGAATGTGATTGGGACGATCTGGATTGTCTTCACCCGGCCGGATATCGGTTTGTTCGGTTCCGCCGTCAATGGGCTTGGCATCGCCTTCGATCATACCGCACGGCCGCTCGATGCGTGGGTCACCTTGATGCTGATGGAAGTCTGGCACTGGACCCCCCTGGTCGCCCTGCTGGCTTACGCCGGGCTACGGGCCATTCCCGAAGCCTACTATCAGGCTGCCAAAATCGACGGGGCATCGGCTTGGGCGACCTTTCGCTACATTCAGCTGCCCAAGATGCGCGGCGTGCTGACGATCGCCATATTGCTGCGGTTCATGGACAGTTTTCTGATTTACGCCGAACCGTTCGTCCTGACAGGCGGCGGTCCCGGCAATTCTACCACCTTTCTGTCCATCTACCTCGTAAAAATCGCCGTCGGCCAATTCGACCTCGGGCCGGCCGCCGCCTTCTCGCTCATATACTTTCTCATCATCCTGCTGTTCAGCTGGCTGTTCTACCAGGCCCTTCAGAACGTCGGCACGGGAGAAAAGCGATGACGATACAGAAACGAACCATCGGACTGGCGATCTATTTCGCGCTGTTGCTGCTGCCGATCTATTGGATGCTCAACATGTCTCTTCGAACCAACGCCGATATCCTCGGCTCTTTCGCCCTGTATCCGCATGATCCAACGCTGACAAATTACATTAAAATATTTACGGAAGAATCCTGGTATTCCGGGTATATCAACTCGATCATCTACGTCACCATCAACACCGCGATCTCCCTGGTTGCCGCCCTGCCGGCCGCCTACGCTTTTTCACGCTATCGTTTCATCGGCGACAAACACATGTTCTTCTGGCTTCTTACCAACCGCATGGCGCCGGCGGCCGTATTCCTGCTCCCCTTTTTCCAGCTCTATTCGACTTTCGGTCTGATCGACACGCACATCGCCGTGGCACTGGCGCACTGTCTGTTCAACGTGCCGCTGGCGGTCTGGATTTTAGAAGGCTTCATGTCCGGTGTTCCCCGTGAAATCGACGAAACGGCCTACCTGGATGGGTACAGCTTTCCCCGCTTCTTTATTACCGTCTTCCTGCCCTTGATCCGCGCCGGTGTCGGCGTCACAGCCTTCTTCTGCTTTATGTTTTCCTGGGTCGAACTGCTGTTTGCCCGGACCCTGACGGTGACCAACGCGAAACCGATTGCGGCCACCATGACGCGCACGGTCAGTGCTACAGGCCTCGACTGGGGCCTGCTGGCGGCGGCCGGTATACTGACGATCGTGCCGGGAGCGTTGGTGATCTGGTTCGTCCGCAATCACCTGGCCAAGGGCTTCGCCCTGGGCCGTGTTTAAAGAGGTACAGCCATGACTCTGGAATGGATGGCGTGGACCTTGCCAACGGCGGTCTTTTTCATCATGATTGCCCTGATTCTGACCGCCATGGGTATATGGCAGGTGATGTCGCCCAGCATCGAACGGCGCGGTTTCCTGCCGCTTGCCACCACGCGGGGCGACCGCCTTTTTATCGGGCTGCTGGGCAGTGCCTACATCCAACTTGCCTGGCTGGGACTCACCGATCTTTCACTTTACTTCGCTCTGGCGATTGCGGTGGTCTGGATGATCATCGTCATGCGCTGGGGATAGAGTCAACTCTGCGTCGCGCGGCGTTCATGGCCTTCGCGCCGACGATGCAGACCGGGATACCGGAAACTCAATTTTGAGGGCCGATAGAAGGGGGGAAATATGGAGAACCAGTTTAAAAGGAAGCGGAAAAGAGTGTTGTTCGCAGGAGGTCTTGTCGTGGCGCTGTTCGTTCTGTTCGCAACCTCTGCGAGCGCGGACATGGCCGCCGCCAAGAAGTGGGTCGACCAGGAGTTTCAGCCGTCGACACTGAGCAAGGAACAACAGATGAAGGAAATGGAATGGTTCATCAAGGCCGCCCAACCTTTCAAGGGCATGGAAATCAAGGTGGTCTCGGAAACCATTCCGACTCATGAATACGAGTCGAAAGTCCTCACCAAAGCCTTCGAAGAGATCACCGGCATAAAAGTCACCCACGATCTGATTCAGGAAGGTGACGTCATCGAGAAGCTGCAAACCCAAATGCAGTCCGGCCAGAATGTCTTCGATGCGTACATCAACGACTCCGACCTGATCGGCACGCACTTCCGGTATGGTTTCGTGGTTAACCTGACCGACTGGATGGCGGGTGAAGGGAAGGATGCGACGCTCCCGACCCTCGACGTGGATGATTTCATGGGCAAATCATTTACTACTGCACCCGACGGCAAGCTCTACCAGCTGCCGGACCAACAGTTTGCCAACCTTTACTGGTTTCGTTACGATTGGTTTCAACGCCCCGAACTGAAGAAAAAATTCAAAGAGCTCTACGGCTATGAGCTCGGTGTCCCGGTCAACTGGTCGGCCTATGAAGACATTGCCGAGTTCTTCACCGAAAAAGTAAAAGAGATCGACGGTGTGGCCGTCTTCGGCCACAACGACTACGGCAAGAAGGCTCCGGACCTCGGCTGGCGTTTCACCGATGCCTGGCTCTCGATGGCCGGTGCCGGCGACAAAGGCCTGCCGAACGGCAAGCCAGTGGACGAATGGGGCATCCGCGTCGAAGGCTGCCGTCCGGTGGGTGCCAGCGTCAGCCGTGGCGGGGCCGCCAACGGCCCGGCGGCCAAGTATTCCTTGCGCAAGTACATGGAATGGCTCCGGAAGTACGCTCCTCCGGGTGCCCTCGGGATGGACTTTTACCAGTATCTGCCGTTTTTGGCCAAAGGCAACGTCGCCCAGCAGATCTTCTGGTATACGGCATTCGTGCCGGACATGGTCGCCCCGGGCCCGACGGTCAATGCCGACGGGACCCCGAAATGGCGTATGGCCCCCTCACCCCACGGACCCTACTGGGAAGAAGGGATGAAACTGGGTTACCAGGACTGCGGGTCCTGGACTCTGCTGAAGAGCACACCGGTCGACTGCCGCAAGGCCGCCTGGCTCTTTGCGCAGTTCACCGTCAGCAAGACCGTGTCGCTGAAGAAGGCCCATGTCGGCCTGACACCGATCCGCGACAGCGACATCCTGGACAAGTCCTTTACCGAACGGGCTCCGAAGCTCGGCGGCCTGGTCGAATTCTACCGCAGCCCGGCCCGCGTCGCATGGACGCCGACCGGCACCAATGTGCCCGATTATCCCAAGCTGGCCCAGCTGTGGTGGCAGAATATCGGTGAAGCGGTTTCCGGTGAGGTAACCGTTGATACAGCGATGGACAACCTGGCCCGCGAAATGGATCGCGTCATGGAGCGCATTGCCCGATCCGGTGCCCAGGGCGAATGCGGTCCGAAGTTGAACCCCGAAAAACCCGATTCGTACTGGCTGAGCCAGCCCGGCTCGCCCAAGGCGAAACTGGCCAATGAAAAGCCGAAAGGCGAGACGGTCAACTATGACGACCTGATCAAGGCCTGGCGCGAGGGGCGCGTGAAATAGGCATATATCGAAACAAATTATTTATTTTAAAGGGCTTCGTGAGCATTTACGAAGCCCTTTTTTCTTGATGGCCAAAAGTAGTCAACTGGCCGTACAACCAAGCCGTGTATGAATCCATTGGTAATGGCAGCCCAGTCGATAATGGTTCAGGAGGTAGAGGCGGCGGCTGTTTTATATCAACGGCTGCGGTTGGATCGTTAATAAAGTGAGTACCCGCTAAATCAAACTAAAAAATAGTGAACTATTGTGATACGCAAATCGTGTTTGTTAAAATAACGATAAATCGCAGGATACAACTATTGGCAAAATACCACACGAATCGGTAGGGTTC
>JAQAZR010000324.1:0-2637 GCA_032127235.1 Deltaproteobacteria bacterium | reverse complement strand
CGGATCCATAACCGGTCGCGACAGCGTTCAGGTATTCGGCCGCCATGAGGGCGACATTCATCTGGAAGGTGACCTGGACATCCGGGAATCGGCTGTCATCCGGGGAAACCTGAGAGCCGCCACGATTCTGGTCGGCGGAACAGCCGAGGGAGATCTCGCCGCCGTTTCCAAGCTGAAGATTGACCGCACGGGCGTCGTCAAGGGCAATATCTCCACGCCGGTTGTGGCCCTTCAAGAAGGGGCGGTGTTCAACGGTGAAATCAAGATGCACAGCTGATTCAAACCTTTGAGGAGCAGAGACCATGGAAGTAACCACCTCCGGAGCATCGATGTCGCTGGTGAGCGAGAACATCAGGATCGAAGGCGAACTGGGCGGGGAAGAAAATATTTTGATCAACGGCCGCGTCCTCGGATCGATCAAACTCAACGGTGATATCGTCGTCGGTCAGTCCGGCGTAGTGGAAGCCGATATCGAAGGCAACACGATCGTTATTCAGGGTACGGTCAAAGGCAACGTGACGGCCCGCAATCACCTCGAGATCCAGGCCACCGGTAAAATGATCGGGGACATCACCGCCCGCTCCATTGATATCAAGGAAGGCTCCACATTTGAGGGCCGCTCCCGCATGATCAAACCCGGCCGAACCGAACCGTCGCCGGCCGTGCCGCCCACCACACCCCAAACGCCTGCCGCAACAGCAGAAAACCCGGTGGCCGCCGGGTCGAAGGGTCTGATTATTTAGTTTCCGTCCATAAATTGGCCTTTTCAGCAATTGGGATCTCATTGTTTTCTTGAATTCACAGCAAATCCACGCCGCTGTCAAGAAGCCACGACCGGTAGACAGGCGCCATTTTTTTTGTCAATATGATCGCCATGAAAACCGCTTTCAACGAAACCGCTCGGCAGATCCGCCGTTTGCGATTGCAAAGAACGGGCACGGACGCAAAGGGGGCGACGCCGAGACAGAGCGACCCGCCGTCGCGGCCCAACTGGCATGCATTTTTATTAGGGTTTGCCGTTTTGCTGCTGGCTTTAATGTTGACGGCCTGCTCGACACGCAAGATGACGGTTCGCGCCGTCAGCGACGTCATGGCGGACGGTGTGGCGGCGTTTGAAAAGGACGACGATCTCGACCTGGTAGAACGGGCATTGCCGGCCAACATCAAGCTGCTGGAAGTCCTGCTGGAGAGCGATCCGCAGAACCGGCAGCTGCTGGTGCTGCTCGCTCGCCTCTATGCCAGCTACAGTTTCGCGTTTCTTGACGGCCGGATCGAGGCGGCAGAACTGACCGACATGCCGCCGGAAACCGACGGATCGTCTATTGCAGAGATGAAGAAAACCGCGGTCCGCTATTACCGCAAGGGCAACGAATATGCTCTGCGGGCCCTTGAGATCCGGCACCCGGAGGCCCGCGGGCAACTGGCCGATCCCTCGAAAGCCGGATCTTACATCCGCGGCCTGGATCGCGAAGAGATGCCGGCCCTGTTCTGGTACGGTTTCACACTGAGCGCCGACATCAACTACAACCGCGACTCGATCAGCGCCGTGGGGCAGGGACACTTGGTCGAAAAAGCCATGCAGCGCGTGATCGAGGCTGATGAGGCCTATTTTTACGGCGGCGCGCACCTGGTCCTGCTGGTCTATTATGGTTCTCGGTCACCCCTCATGGGCGGCAAGCCGGAACTGGCCATCGAACACTACCGGCGGCTCGAGCAGAAGAACGGCAAGGGTTTTTACCTCGCAGATCTCTACTATGCCCGCTTCGTCCTCTATCAGCAGCAAGACCGCCCACAATTTACCGCCGTCTTGAACCGCATTCTGCAAGAACCCGCAACCGAGGAAAGATTCCGGCTCTACAATCGAATCGCCGCCGATCGGGCGCGGATCTATCTAAACGCGGCCGATCGACTGTTTATCGACTGAAAGCGAGTCTAGAATGAAGGGAATCAGAATCTGGCGATATCTGCTTGTGTTCATCGTGATGTGGGGTCTTTCGAACGGTGCTTCAGGTGCTGCCGCGGAAGGGACCGTTATCAAGGTCGCTTTGATTACACCCGAGGGCAGCGCCTGGACGAATTCGCTCTACCAACTGGCCGCTGCCGTCAAGGAGCGGACCAAAGGGGCCGTGACCTTCACGGTCTACGCCGGCGGGATTGCGGGCGACGAACTCGATGTGCTGCGAAAAATGCAGGCCGACCGTATTCAGGCAGCCGGCTTCTCCGGGGTCGGACTCGGCGTGCTCGTGCCGCAGATCCGCATTCTGGAGGCCCCCCTGCTCTACAAGACCGAGGCCGAAGTCGATTTCGTAAAGCAAAAGCTGGCCGATCGCTTTGCCGCGGAATTCGATAAGAAGGGATTCGTGCTGCTCGGTTTTGCCGAAGCCGGGTTCGTCTATTTTTTTTCCAGCACGTCGATGACCGGGCCTCAGGGGTTCGATCCCATCAAGATGTGGGTCTGGAAAGGCGACCCGGTGGCCAAAACCAGCCTGGAAGCCTTCGGCATCAAGACCTATCCGCTTCAACTCACCGATGTCAACACCGGCCTGGAAACCGGCATGATCAACGCCTTTTACGCACCGCCGGCTGCGGCTATCGCTTATCAGTGGCATGCCAAGGTGCGCTTCATGCTCGACTATC
>JAQAZR010000323.1:0-4635 GCA_032127235.1 Deltaproteobacteria bacterium | reverse complement strand
AAGCAGGAATTAATCTCCCGTCCATTTTTAGATTTTGTTCACCCGGAAGATCAGCAGATAGCCATAGAATATCACTCCAGAAAACTCGAAAACCCCAACGCGCCGAATATATACAAGGTTAAAATCATTCATAATAGCGGCAAGGTGAAGTGGATAGAAAACAATGGGGTAGGCATCACATGGGAGGACGAACCCGCTACATTGAATTTTTTGACTGACATTACTGAGAAGAGGTTTTTTGAACGACAATTCATTCTGAAAGAAAAAATGGCCTCCCTGGGCGTGCTGGTATCCAGTATCGCCCATGAAATCAATAATCCCAACAACTTTGTCTCTTTCAATATCCCTATTTTGAGGGACTACATCGAGGAAATGATCCCTATCATGGATGAATACGCCGTCGCGCATCCGGAATTTGAGTTATGCAATCTGACGTATCCGGAATTCCGGCAAGACATCTTTAAACTGATGGTGAACATTGAAAATGGTTCCGGCCGAATCAGCTCCTTTGTGTCCAACCTGCGCAAATTTTCTCAAACTGAGTATCAGACGTCTCTGATATGGGTTGAATTGAAGGATGTGATTGAAAACGTTCAATCGATCTGCCAAAGCAAAATAAATCGTTCTGTCAAATCATTCGTCAAAAACATACCGGAAAATCTGCCCAAAATTTACACCGAACCCTATGCCCTGGAGCAGATCTTGCTGAATCTTCTGATAAATGCCGCCCAGGCGGCGGACAAACATGATTCCTGGATCAAACTGGATGTAACCGTCAACGATGGGAATCGAGATGATTTAACCAGTGAGGTCAGCGATAACGGTTGTGGAATAGACAAGGAGACCCAGCTTAAAATATTCGATCCCTTTTTCACCACCAAGTCGCAAACGGAGGGGACCGGCCTGGGGCTCTATGTATGTCACACGCTGGTTGAGAGATTGAATGGGCGTATTGAGGTGGAAAGTGAGCCCGGCCAAGGCTGTGCTTTCAGGCTGATATTGCCTGTCAAGAGTCAAAGCTAAAGTTTGAGTATATAGGCAGTCAATAAACGTATCAATTGGGATCTTGGACGATGGGTTGCGGTCTGACAACACGGTTGCCGGTAGCGTCAGCGGCCGTCGCGGCCGCTTTTTCAAGGGCAGGTACTTTGGCATGATCACGGGCGACGAGCATGTAAATCGACGGGATAACAAACAGGGTGAAGAGGGTTCCGACGGCCATGCCGCCCACCAGCACAAGACCGATCGAGTTACGTGCTGCGGCACCGGCTCCGGAAACCAATGTCAAGGGGAAGTGACCGGCGATGGTGGCTGCGGTCGTCATGATAATCGGGCGCAGTCGAGTCAAGGAGGCCTCATGCACGGCGTCACGTTTGGACCACCCCCGCTGCTGAAGTTTGTTGGCAAATTCGACAATCAGGATACCGTTTTTCGACACCAGGCCGACAAGCGTTACCAAACCGACCTGGGAGTAAATATTGAGCGTGGTCGTCCACCCCTGGGTCCAGAACGCGACATTCGGGTTTGGCATTTTCAGAAAGGTGAAGGCCAGTGCTCCGAACATTGCCAGCGGCACCGAGCCGGCCAGGATGACGAAGGGATCGCGGAAGCTGTTGAACTGAACCGCAAGGACCAGAAAGATCAAAATGATGGCCAGCGCGAAGGTCGAAAGGAATTGATTGCCCTCGACCCGGAGTTGGCGCGACTCACCGGTGTAGTCGAGAACATAGCCTTGGGGCAGAATTCTGGTGGCTTCATCCTCGAGAAAACGCAGGGCCTCATCGAGCGGCCTGACGGCCACGCCGCTGATTTTGACCGCATTGAGCTGCTGGAATCGGTTCAACGAGCGCGGCACGGTGGAGTTTCGGATCGTGGCGATGGTGCTGAGCGAGACGAGTTGGTCCTGCGGTCCGGTGATGTAAATATTTTCGAGCTGCCTCGGGTTGAGACGGTCGACGCGCTTGATCTGCGGTATAACCTTGTAACTGCGGCCGGCGATGTCGAAGCGGTTGACGAAATTGCCGCCGACCATCGATCCGATGTCGGCACCGACCCGTTGAAGGTCGAGGCCGAGGTCGGCCACTTTATCGCGATCGATTAAGATCTCCGCCTGGGGCTGGTCGATCTTGACGTCGATGATGGGGGGGAAGGCAAACAGACCACTCTGCAGCGCCTTGAGTTGAATCTGCTGTGCAAACTGCAGAATCCGGTCTTCCTCCGCCGTCGAAGCGAGAATGAATTCCACCGGGAACTGGCCGCCTCCCGGAAGGGCCGGTCGCAGCACCGGGAAGATCCGGATGCCCGGAATACGTCGCAGCTTCTGCTGCACCTCGGGCAGAATCTGGAAAATGGTGCGCTCGCGCGCTTCCCAGGGTTTGACGACCATACCGGCAAAACCCGAGGTCGGACGCGTCAGCTGAAAGGTAAACCGGGTCTCCGGCACACTGAGATACGCTTGATTGACTGCCGCGGCATAGCGGCTGGTCTGGTCAAGGGTGGAATTGGCCGAGGCCTCCAGGATGCCGAAAATGACCCCCTCGTCTTCAGTGGGTGCCAATTCCTTGGGCGACATGATGAACATCGGGATGGTGAGCAGACTTACGGTAATCCACAGCAGGTAGACAGCCGGCCGGGACTCGAGGGTGATGTCAAGCAAGCGGCCGTAGAAAGTTCTGAAGCGTTTGAAATCACGGGCGATCTTGCCGGCAAAACCGCGGTCTTCGATCCCCGGTTTCAGCAGCTTGGCCGACATCATGGGTGACAAGGTCAGGGCAACGACCCCGGAAATCATGACGGCACCGGCCAGGGTAAAGGCAAATTCGCGAAACAGGGAGCCGGTGAGGCCTCCCTGCAAGCCAATGGGTGCATAGACGGCCGCCAGCGTGATCGTCATGGCAATGACGGGGCCGATCAGTTCACGAGCGCCCCGCAAGGCCGCATCAAGCGGCGACTGCCCCTCGCTCAGGTGTCGTTGAACATTTTCAACCACAACGATGGCATCGTCGACCACCAAACCGACAGACAGTACAATGGCCAGCAAGGTGAGCAGATTGATCGTAAAGCCGAAAACCTGCATCAGGAAAACAGCCCCGATAAGAGAAAGCGGGATGGCCACCACCGGGATGAAGGCCGATCGCAGAGAGCCGAGGAAAAGAAAAATGATGACCACGACGATGAGCAGCGTCTCGCCAAGGGTTTTGATGACTTCGTCGATGGCATTGGTAATGTAGTCGGTGGCGTCGTAGGCGATGCGGGCCTGAAGTCCACTAGGCAGTTGTTTCTGGATGGACGCCATCTCGACGCGCACGCGGCTGATCACGTCAATGGAGTTCGCGTTGGGCAGGGACCAAATGCCCATGAATACGGCGGTTTGGCCCGAGAAACGCACCTCCGTATCATAATCCTCCGCACCCAGCACCACGTCGGCGATGTCTTCCAGTCGCACGACGGCACCGTTTTGATCGCGAAGGACAAGACGCTTGAACTCCTGAACGGAGCTCAGGTCGGTGTTGGCGGTCAGATTGACCTGGACGAGCGAGCCTTTTGTCTGACCGACGGCGGCCAGGAAGTTATTGGCCGCCAATGCCCGGCGAACCTGCGCCGGGCTGATGTTGAATGCGGCCATGCGCTCCGGTTTGAGCCAGATGCGCATGGCAAACGTGCGGGCGCCCAAGATGTCGGCCCGCTGAACACCCTCGACGGCCGACAGGCGCGTCTGCACGCTGCGGACGAGATAATCCGTAATCTGGTTCTGCTGGAGAACGTCGGAGGTGAAACTAAGATAGGCTGAGGCAAACTGGCTGTCAGCCGACTCGACGTTGATCGTCGGTACTTCGGCCTCCGGCGGTAAATCCCCGCGGATCTGGTCTACCTTGGAGCTGATTTCCGACAGCGCCTTGATCGGGTCGTAGTTAAGCTTCAGGCGGGCACTGATCGTCGATACCCCTTGGGAACTCAGCGACTGGATGTAATCGATGCCGTCAGCGGCCGCAATGGCACGCTCTAACGGTGTGGTGATAAATCCGCGGATGAGTTCGGCGTTCGCGCCGACATAAACGGTTGTGACGGTGACCACCGCATTCTCACTGCGGGGGTACTGGCGCACATTCAGCGCACGCATCGCCTGCAGCCCAGCGATGATAATCAAAAGGCTAACCACCAGGGCGAGCACGGGACGGCGGATAAAGAGATCGGTAAATTTCATGGTACCATAGCGCTCGGACGAACTTCAGAGGAATGATGGCGTATCTTCAGCAGGATTTGTGCCGCTCACATCAACTGTCCCCCGGTTCGGGCGCAAGCTTGAATGCAGGAGCCAGCGTGTTGTCCACAACGACGGCCTGGCCGTTGCGCAGTTTAAAAACCCCGGTAGACACAACCGTCTCACCTTTTTCCAGTCCGGAGAGGCTCGCGACGAAATCGCCGCGTTTCTCCCCGAGTTGCACCATCTTCTGCCGCACGACGTTTACAGGCTCAACGCCTTTTTCGCTTTTCTTTGCATCGACGACAAATACCGTGTCGCCGTAGGGGGCATAAAGCACGGCCGTTGTTGGGATGGCGAGCACCTTCTCTCGTAAGGGTAATACCATGGCGACGTTCACGAACATGCCGGGGCGCAGATGCTCCTGACTGTTT
>JAQAZR010000322.1:0-5209 GCA_032127235.1 Deltaproteobacteria bacterium | reverse complement strand
TTGCCGTCCAGGGTGTTGACCGCATACAGTCCGGCCCAGCCGCGGATGAGTTTCAACGTGTCGAAGGCGGGGACGAAGTCGGCCAGCTCAGGCCAGAGAAGGTCCGTAAAGCGCTTGTCGTCCCAGGAAAAATCGAACCCGACCGGGTCTTCTTCCATCGACTTGCCCAGCAGGATCAGGCCTCCGGTTTCACTGCGGAAATAGAGTCCCGACGGCAGCACCGTCAGCGGCAGCGGGGCAGTTGGTTTGGTTTTGGTATCCAGCGCAAACACCTGACGCTTGACCGGTTGGACAGGCAAGTCGATGCCCGCGCTGCGGGCTATCTCGGCCGCCCAGGCACCGGCGCAGTTGACCACGAATTTTGCGGTCATCTTTTTGCCGGATTTCAGTTGCACGCCACCGACCCGATCCCAAAGTGTTTCGACGGCGACCACCTCGTCATGAAGATACGCGGCGCCGAGAGACCGGGCCTTGGACCTGTAACCCATCAGGAAGGCGTGGGCATCGAAGTGACCGTCGTCCGGACTAAAGGTCGCTCCGGCCAGTCCCGCGACATTGTAAAGTGGAAAGCGCTCCTTGATTTCCGGCGGCGAAAACCAGTCCACCCGGCAGCCCAGCGAGCGCTGCAGATCTAAAGACGCCTCGGCCTCTGCCCGTCCGGCCGGAGAAATTAAAAAAAGGTTGCCTTCCCGGCGCAAGGACACCTTTGGGGCGCTGTCGTCAACGGCCATCTCCGTCGCAAAGCGCTCCAGCACCGTAAAGGCATACTGCGAGATCTCGATATTTTCCCTGAGGCTGAACTGGATGCGGGCATTGCTCAGGGAAAGGGTGGTGGAGGACCGGGTGTACGCCGGGTCCCTTTCGACCACGGCGACCCTTATCCGGTTGTCTAATTTCAACAGGTTAAAGGCGATGGCGCTGCCCATGATCCCGCCGCCGACAATAACCACATCAAACGTTGTTTCAAGCATTCGATATCACTTTTATTTTTTATTTAGGGTCCTGACAAAAAATCGCGGCAAGGCTATGAGCCGGCATAAGCCACGCACTTCACCTCCACCAGAGCACCCTTGGGCAGCGCGCTCACTTCGACAACGGCCCGAGCCGGACGGTGGCCGGTAAAGAATTCCTCGTATATCCGGTTGAATTCGGCAAACTTGCCCATGTCGGTCAGGAAGACATCGACGGCCGCGACCTCATCGAGCGCGCAGCCGGCGGCCACCACGATCTGTTTGAGATTTTGAAGGGCCTGCCGGGCTTGGGAGGCAAGATCGGCGCCGGCCATTTCACCGGTTACGGGATTAAGGCCGAGCTGACCGCTGACAAACCGCAGCGGTCCGGCGACAATCGCTTGGACATAGGGTCCGATGGCAGCCGGTGCCTGATCGGTCTGGACGGTTTTCAGTACCATGCGTTTCTCCTTTTCTGCCGTCGGTGCGCCTGCAGCAGATGCGCCGTGATCGGTCTGGTGCGGTGACGGCGGTGGCGGGTGTTTGGAATGTGGTGATTCGTGATTATGATAAATTACTTTTTCGTCCGATTAAACACTGCCGTGTCATTATAACGTGTCGGCGTTTTGAACAAGGGAAAAACGCTCTTGACGCCGCAGGGCCTTTTCCCTAATCTTATTCGATTCTCGAGGAGATCGATGTGAAACGATATGTTGTCGGCATTTGCGGTGCCTCCGGCGTGGTTTATGGAATCACACTGCTGAATCAACTGCTGCGCCTGCCGGTTGAGATCCACGTGATTATTTCAGCCGACGGCAGGAAGGTGATGGCGCACGAACTGAATTATCACGGCCGGCTGGACGAGTGTCTGAAATCCACCGGCCGCCAGGCACCCCATCAGGAAGCGCGCATCCGCGAGCACGACGCTGCAGATTTCTTTGCACCGCCCGCCAGCGGGTCTTTCAGGCACGACGGGATGGTGATCGTGCCTTGCACCGTCAAGACGCTGGCAGCAGTGGCGGCGGGGCTGGCCGAGAACCTGCTCACCCGGGCGGCCGACATCTGCCTGAAAGAGAGGCGGCCGTTGATCCTGGTGCCCCGGGAAACACCTTTCAGCGCAATTCACCTCGAGAACATGCTGCGATTGACCCGCGCCGGGGCAACGATTCTGCCGGCCGCACCGGGATTTTATTTCGGTCCGCAACACATCCAGGACCTGGTCGATTTCATTGTGGCCAGAATCCTCGCCCAACTGGGAATCGACCATCACATGACAGGAGCCTGGGGCGATGAAACGCTGGTATAGGAACCTGTCGGAATTCGTCCTGGCCCTCGAGCGTGCCGGTGAATTGAAAACCGTCACCAATCCGGTTTCCCATTACCTCGACATCAGCCGGTACACCGACGCGGAGTCCAAAAGTCCCAGGGGAGGCAAGGCGCTTTTTTTCAAAACCGTCAAAGGATCACCTTTCCCCGCAGCCACCAACCTCTTCGGAAGCCCCAAGCGGATCTGCATGGCGCTGGGCGTAGATGATCTCGATCGGCTTGGGGAACGGATCCGCCGGTTGATCGAGATGTCGCCGCCGAACAGCTTTAGGGACGTCCTGGGGCTGCTGCCCACCGCCCTGTCTGTTTCACGCTTTTTTCCACGGCGCAGCCGCGCCAAGCGACCCCCTTGCCAGGAAGTGGTTTATACCGGTGAGGCCGTCGATCTGGAACTGCTGCCGGTTTTGCACTGCTGGCCCAAAGACGCCGGCCGCTTCATCACGTTACCACTGGTCTTCACCCGCAGCCTGAAAAACGGCCGGCGGAACGTGGGCATGTATCGGCTGCAGGTTTTCGATAAAAACACGACCGGCATGCACTGGCACATTCACAAGGACGGCTCCCACTATTACAACGAATACCGCCGCGCCGGTCTGCGTATGCCGGTTTCGGTGGCGATCGGAGCCGATCCGGCCACCATTTACGCGGCCACGGCGCCGCTGCCCCGCAATGTGGATGAACTGATCCTTTCCGGGTTTATCCGCAACCAGCCGGTAGCGATGGCGCGCTGCCTGACCAACGACCTCGAGGTGCCGGCCGAGGCCGAGTTCGTGCTCGAAGGCTACGTCGAGCCCCACGAACTGAGGCGTGAGGGACCGTTCGGGGACCACACCGGATACTATTCGCTGGCCGATGACTATCCAGTTTTTCACGTTACGGCTCTGACCCACCGCCGCTCTCCGGTTTACTGTGCCACCCTGGTCGGACGCCCGCCCATGGAAGACTGCTACCTGGCCAAGGCCACCGAACGGATGTTCCTGCCGCTGCTCCAGACCGCTTTCCCTGAAATAATCGACTATTGGCTGCCGTGGGAAGGCGTTTTCCACAACATCGTCGTGGTGTCCATCGACAAGGAGTACACCGGCCATGCTCAAAAAGTCATGTACGGGCTCTGGGGTCAGGGGCAGATGAGCTTTTGTAAGGCCATCGTCATCGTCGATAAGGACGTGGATCTTAAAAACCCGCCGGCAATCATGCGGCGTTTTCTGGAAAGCTTCGATGCCCATACCGATATCACGCTGGCCAAAGGTGTTTTGGACGTTCTCGATCACTCTTCTCCAACCGCCAACTTCGGCAATAAAATCGGTATCGATCTCACGGTGCGTTTCCCCGGAGAACCGGAGCGGAAGGTGAATGAGCGGCCGGACCCAAGCGGTCTGCCGACAGAGCGTGAACTGCGGGAAAGTATCCGGCGGCAGATTTCCGGTATCGGAGGGGTGCGAACAATTTCAGATCTCGACGGCGCACGGGAAAAACCGGTCCTGCGCAATCGGGTGCTGTGCTTGAATATCGAACGGGAAGCCCAGTTGACGGGAAAGAAATGGGTTCAGATACTGCTCGACATGCCGGAACTGACACCTTATGCCATCATCGTACTGTACGATGCCGGAATCGATCTCGCCGACAGCTCGCTGCTGCTTTGGAAAATGTTCAACAATGTCGATCCGGGGCGAGACCTTCATCTCCAAAATCATCAGTTGGTGATCGACGCCTGTAAAAAAGGCGTTGCCGACGGACACGTGCGGGAGTGGCCGGACGAACTCAGCTTTGACTAAATAGCAAGGAGGCAAATCATGGAAGTAAAGACTTTCACAGCAGATGAACTGTTTGACTGGCTGACTGCAAAAGAAGATTTTCTTTTATTGGATGTTCGCAACGAAGTCGAATTCGGACGCTTCAAGGTCGAGGGGCCTTATCCGATCGACATGATCAATGTACCGTATATGGAATTTATTGAACACGAGCAGGACAGTGTGGACCGCGTGCCCAGGGGTCGCAAGATTCGTATCGTCTGCGCCAAGGAGGGTTCGGCAAAGTACGTCGGTGACATACTGGTGAATCATGGATTCACGGATGTGGCCTCGATGCTTACCGGCATCAAGGCCTGGGGAAACCTGCTGGCACCGATTCGTGTGAACGACGGTGAAGGATATGAGCTTTACCAGTTTCGGCGTCCCGGTAAAGCGTCTTGCAGCTACGGCTTGGTTTACGGCAAGGAAATGATGCTTTTCGATCCGTCCAAGAGTGTGGCGGCCTATCAGAGCTTTGCCGAGCTACGCGGTTGTGCCATCATCCGGACGTTTGAAACCCATCGCCAGGCGGACTACATCTCGGGCAGCCCAATGCTGGTAAAGGCCACGGGCGCAATAATGATGGCTCCCGGACCGGATTTCAAAGAGGCGCGTTTCCATTATACCCCGGCGGTCGACGGCGAGGTATTCACCTTTGCCGGCGGTGGCCCCGAGGTACAAGTGATGCACACACCGGGCCACACACCGGGCAGTACCTCCTACCTCGTGGATGGAAAATTTCTTATCTCCGGGGACACGGTGTTTATTCTCTCCATTGGTCGTCCCGACTTGGGCGGAATGGTGGAAGAATGGTCCAATATGCTGTTCAATACCATGACTCAGAAGATCCGACCGCTCGATGATGGGATCATTGCTCTGCCCGGCCACTACATGGATTGGAAAGAGGCCGATGACAGGCTGGCCTTCATGGCGTCCATGGGGAAAATAAAAGCCGATAATTCGAATATTTACGGCATCGAGGATGAAAACGAATTTTTAAAGTTCATCAAGGAAAACATGCGGACCCAGCCGGAAGAATACGCCAAAATCCGCGAAATAAATGCCGGACTGAGGGAAGTGGATGCGGAAGAGCAGGATATTCTCGATTTGGGGAAAAACGAGTGTGCCGCCAGCGCACAACCG
>JAQAZR010000321.1:0-5367 GCA_032127235.1 Deltaproteobacteria bacterium | reverse complement strand
GCCCGAAGACAAGGGCCGGCTTCTCGATGAGATCGACCGGGCCTTGAACCGGGACCCAAATAGTTTTCGGCCTTTCTTTATCGGGACCCAATAGCCGATCGGGCGTAAGCGGTCACAGGGCACCGCATCTGCTTTGTTGTCAGGCACTTGAAGTACAAAAGTACGTCTGCGCACCCGACGCCTTGCATCTGCGGCACCCTGTAAACGCTTACAATTAGGTGGTTTGAAGCGCATCGGATTTTGAAACCCTGTGAATGGTTACGATCGGGCTATTTTGCATGCCCTTATCGACGTGATCCCAGTGCGGATGCGAAAACCGTGGTTTCATTTTAAGAGACAAGAGCGGCGATTTTACGGTGACAGATAACCCAAATGATCATTTCGACAAACCAGCCTTATTTTGCCCCTTATCCAGGGTCTTGAATTGGTCGCTTTCAAAAAGCCCGTATATATTTATCCCCAGATGTGGGGCGATTTTAGCGCCAACCTCTCGGTTCTCGATATGATGTTCACCTGCGGCGCCAAGGTCCGGGATATTGTCTTGATATAGCGTTTCAGCTGCACAGGTGAATTGAGTCTAATTAACGATTAAGAAGTCTTAAAACCCGGGCAGCCGAACCAGGCGTCTGCGCCGCCAAATCAATTCACGGCCGCCAATAACGCCTCGATTGCATTACACGCGTTTACAACACCGTTCTCCGAACGCACCTTTCTTCCGATCATCTCTGCCCGCTGCGCGAACTCAGAATTTTTCAGCAATTCCTCGAGCGCGCGGGTCATAGCGCCGGTCGAGCATCGCCTGAAGGGAAGTGTTATCGATGTCCCCAATCGTCCGAGCCGTCGGGCGTTGTCCGGTTGGTCATGGGCAAAAGGGACGACCAGGGTGGGCTTTCCGGCCTGCAAGGCCTGTCCCGTGGTGCCGATGCCTCCCTGGTGAACGATAACGGCGGCCTTGGGAAACAGTTTCGAATACGGCGCATAATCCACGGCGACCGCATTCGGCGGGAGTTCTCCTGCGGGCAGATTGTGCGTGTCTAGACCCACCACAAGTACGGCACGCCTGTTCAGCGCGACCGCCGCTGCCGCTGCCATGCGATAAAAATCGCCGGCCGTGTAGACCGCTACACTGCCCAATGCGAAAACCACCGGAGGCGGCCCTGCTTTTAAAAACCGTTCGAGTTCCGGCGACAAGTCACTCTGCCCTGAGGCCTCATCATAGAACCCATAACCTGTAATGCGGGTATTGGGAGGCCAGTCAGGTTGGGGACGGGCCAGTACGTGTGAAAACAGGGCCAGCACGAGTTGCGGTGAATACTGACCATCGAATAGGGGATGCTTGCCCGGGGCAAGTCCCTGATCCGCTCGCAGCCTTGCCAGTCGTCTGCACCATCTTCGGGTGACACGTTCTATGACCTTGATCAATAGACGGTTTATCGCCGGGCCCAGTATTACCGGAAGGGTTGGAAAGGGCAAGCCCTGCAGTACAGGCATATCGTGGGCTGATAAAAAGGCGATGGGTGCGAGAACGACAGATATCCAGGTCAGGCTTTTTTTTTCGGCGGCGATGTGACCGGCATAGCTGATTGAGTGTGTGATCAGCACGTCTGCGTTTTGCAGAATGGTGCTCAAATCCTCGTAAGTATTGCGAATCGCCGGAATGACAATCTCCCTTATGATCACCTCGGTGCCTCTGCGTGGATGCATGGCCCGGTGAAGCAGGACCTTATCTTTCGGATCCACATCCGGGCGGACGGGGTGAAACGCTATCCCGGCAGCACAGATGATGTCTCTGTAATACTCGCTGGTGGCGATAACCGGCCGATAGCCCCGGTCCTGAAGCTCACGCGCCAGAGCAATAAATGGGTTCAGATCTCCAAGGGATCCGAAGGTCGTTAAGACGATACGTCCGGTATGAATACTCGCTCGGCTCTTCATCAATATTCACTTCGATGAACGTAAAATTCAGGGGCAATCTGTATCCCTGCGTATCAACATCCAATTTAAATAGGTGTTGGAACCGTTATCGTTAATTTAACATCCCATTTCGTACAAACGGCGGTGGATTAGCAGGAGCGTTTTGGGTTGTCAACAAAGACTCAGGCCGGCGATGTCCAATGCGGTTTTTTTAGTACAGGAGGGTATCGTGCTTGGAATCGTAAAATCGGTTAGGGAGTCTTGACGCCCGGGCAGCCGGTCATCTCCGCATGTTTGCGGCTACCGGGATACTGGCGACAGATTTCCGGGCGGACTTCATGGATCCGGCATGCCCAGTGGTTTTGGGTTGGTATTTTGTGGAGCCATGGACAGGGACTTCCCGTTTTTCCGGTACCGGTTTTTTCCCACATGCGGTAGGGGAACGTGTTATTCTTCTGTTTGATACGCCGCACTTTCTTCAGGATGTCCGCTCGGCCCAGCGCCTGCCAGCGGTTATAGTCTGCTTCCGTGAGTTGATCATAGTAGTCGAGGTTACGGCAGCAGTGCCCGCACCGTCTGCATGTGAAGTCTTCCATGCCTGTAACCAGCCATATGCCGGGTTCACTTGACCGGTCGGACTCACCCGGCTGGGCGACGGTTCTGAAAACACGACGGCACACCGCGGCCAGGACTTCCAATGGCGGGCGGGTGTGCTCCAGTTCGTGACAGAGGCGGATGCCCAGATCCCGGGGACTGATTTGGAACATCTTCCGCCCGCGCTCAGCCATCCACAAGCGGTCATCCCGGGAAGTTCCGGAAATCACCGCGCGCTCGCCAAAAACCAGCGGAAAGAGTTCGAGGAAGAGGCGGGTCTGCGGGGCGTATTGGTGAAAATCAGCCTGAATCGCCGCCAGGATCTCTTTGCGCGACAAAAAAATACGGTCTTGCATATGAAAAGTAACGAGGTCATAGTGAAGGCAGAACCAAGGGTTCTGCCTTCGCCTGTTTAGCCAGCCATATGTTCGAGTAACGCTTCGATTTCACCGACGGCTGAGACGGGATGAACTTTGAAGTTCACATAGGGGGTGTACTGCTGGGTCATTTTCAAAATATCGAGTTGAGAGCCCTCTGCAATTATGAAGCCTCTGTTTTCTCCGGGATATGCCCCCCAGTCCTTCATGACGCCCTTCGCTAAGTCCTTTTTAACCACTGTCAGCAGGGTTCCCCAACCGGTGCTCCGTTCTTTGGCATCAATGGGTACGAGGTTTCGGTTCATTTCCCACAGCAAAAGATATCTTGCCATCATGTCACCTCCTTGTTTGTGAC
This sequence comes from Deltaproteobacteria bacterium, assembly GCA_032127235.1. Taxonomy (GTDB): domain Bacteria; phylum Desulfobacterota; class Desulfobacteria; order Desulfobacterales; family SG8-13; genus JARFQH01. The sequence goes on along the minus strand of JAQAZR010000321.1, from coordinate 2,127 downwards.
CGGTGTTCCAGTTTTTATGTGGATTTAAAGATCTATTGGTCAAAACGGCCCCCGGAGATGGTGCCCCTCCGGAGGCAGTTGGAGGGAAATTTTAAGTGTCCAACCATATTCAAACAATATGGCCAATACGATGGGAGGTCAAGGCGTCATTCAATCATTTGTAACCCAATACGAGACGAATTGCTTTTTGAGACCCCTTTTTTTGAAAGACGTAGCGCCTGTTCGTATTTGGCCGAGCGCCCATAACGCGCCGCCATCTCCCTTCCGGGTGCGCCGGAAAGGAAAACCAGCACCGCCGCTGTTGCGCCGGTAACTACCTGTACATGGCATCGATGTGGTCTTTGAACCGATCCAGGATGACGCTCTTCTTCAGCTTGAGTGTCGGCGTCACCATCTCGTTGTCGATCGTAAATTCCGGAACGATCTTAAATTTTTTGATCGTCTCGAAGGAAGCCAGAGATTTGTTTCGTTCGGCGATTTCGGCCTCAATCAGCTTTTTAATGGTTGGGTGTTGGCCGAGGTCGTCAACCGAGCTGAAGGCGATCTGGTGCTGACCGGCATAGGCGCTGATCGCCTCCGGCTCCACAGATATCAGTGCCGTCAGATAGTGGCGCCGGTCACCGACCACACAGACCTGATGGATATAACGTGAAGTGGCGAGGTGCCCCTCGATGGCCGCCGGGCCGATATTCTTACCGCCTGAGGTGACGAGAATTTCTTTCTTTCGCCCGGTGATGCGCAGGAAGCCTTCATGATCGATTTCACCCAGATCGCCCGTTTTCAACCAGCCGTCTTCCGTTATGGTAGCCGCCGTTTCATCCGGCATCTTGTAATAGCCTTTCATGACGTTGCGACCACGAAACAGAATCTCACCGTCCGAAGCAACTTTTTGCTCGATACCCGGGCCTGGTGGTCCAACCCAGCCGAAACGGTAGTTGTCGTAGCGATTCAAATTGGAGAAGCTTGTGTTCTCAGTCATACCGAGCCCCTCCACGACAAGGATGCCGGCCGCATGAAAAAACCTTCCGACCTCGGGATTCAGCGGTGCCGCGCCGCTGATGCACCAACGCACCCGTCCCCCCAATGCGGCCTGAATTTTTTTGAATACCAGACGGCTCGCCAATTTATATTGTAAGGAAACAATCGGCGGGATCGAGCGGTGGGTCAATTGTAAATCGCTCACTCTGTATCCGATCGCCAAGGCCCAGCGGAAGAGCTTCAGCGCCAACCCGCCCTTGGCCTCGGCTGCGCTCATGATTTTGGCCTGGACCTTTTCATAAACCCGCGGAACGCTCGGAAACCAGTGGGGCCGGGCGGTTTTTAAATCCTCGGCCAGAAGCTCCATGCTCCGGTTGAAAGTCAGGGTGCATCCGCACAGCAGCGCGGTGTAAACGCAAGTGCGCGCAAAGACATGTGCCAGCGGAAGAAAGAGAAACACCTCGTCGTCCGGATACCAGACCACGCTTTTCTCAACCGACTGGGCCGTAAATGTCATGTTGTCGTGAGTGAGCATGGCTCCCTTGGGCACGCCGGTGGTACCCGAGGTGTAGACAATTGCAGCGATGTCTCCGGCGGCAACCGCTGCCGCCCTTTCCGAAAGTGCTCTGTCGGAAACATCCCGACCCTGATCGATAAATTCTTCGAAACTCAAGACCCAGTCATTCTGAGGATTATCACCGCTGAACAGCACGACCCGGCGGACGGCAGAAATCTCACTGCGAATTTCCAGCAGTTTGCCGAGCTGTTGACGGTCTTCGGCAAAAACAAGCACGGCGTCGGAATGACGAATGATGTGGCGGCAGTCTTTGGCCAGCAGCGTCTGATAGATGCCCACGGTTACGGCCCCGATGCAGGCGACAGCCAGATCCGTGAGCACCCAGCGGTAGCAACTGTAGCTGACGATGGCAACCTTGTCGCCTTTTTGCACCCCAAGCGCGATCAGGCTTTTGGCGACCTTTCGGACCTGATCGGAGAATTCCTCCCAGGTCACTGCCCCGGGCCGACCGTCGCCGGTCAGCCACCGGTAAGCCGGATATCCCCCCCGTCGGTCGACCGTTTGCCTCAGCATCGCGTGAATATTTTCGAAGTCTTTGAATGTTTCCATGCATACCTCCCGGCTGGCGTTGT